>DVIS01000050.1 GCA_018711135.1 Candidatus Onthousia faecavium | reverse complement strand
CAAGTGATAATGTAAGACAAGCATGTAATGGAGGAGAATGTTTAAGCCATGCTTTAAGTGAGACAGCAGGATGGTATAGTGATGCACAGAATATGATTAGTGCTACTTACCCATGGTTTTTGCGCGGCGGTGGCTATTACAGTACCACTTATGCTGGTGTGTTCTACTTCAGTTATAGCGGTGCTGGTGGTTACATCGGCAGTTCGATCCGCCTCGTGATGAGCGCGACTAGTCCGTAAGGACTAAACTCTTCTGCACTGTTCAAAATAAGATGGTAAAAATAGAGTTAGAAAGATATTGTCAAATTATTCGCGTATGAGCCGCGGCGCCCTCTTTTTTGCGCCGCGGCGATTATATTTTTTTTTGTTTTTTGAATTTGAAATATATTTTGCTGTCAAACATTTTGATATACTCTATTTTGCTGGAAAAAATTGGATTTGCTATTTAATATTTTTCTTTTGTAAAATAGTATTGTCATCATTTGATGATAGGGATTAGGTCATTTGTGATATTGCCATTTGGTGATATTCATTGTTCTAGCGAGGTTGATTGTTTGACATTTCGGTTTGTGCGCGGCGGTTGCTTGCGTTTTCTCTGAGGGTGTGATGATGTCTTTTTTTTTGCTCTGTTTTTGAGAGGAGTGGTTCGTTCCGCCTCGTGATGAGGACTATGATATGTGTAGAATTTAAGTTATTATGTTATATAATAAAAAATTGTTATCCTAGAGATCTAATTCCTACTGTAAAGTAAACTGAAATATATGATGATGGTTAGTAGTTAATTTGGGCGAAAATCAAAAGTCATAGGAGGCGAAATATTTTTATTCGCCTTTTTCGTTTTTTTGTGATATTTTAGTTATGGGAAGAACTTAAAACTTTTTTGGTTTGGGCGCGGCGGTAACTATAACAATACCACTAATGCTGGTGTGTTCAACTTCAGTTATAACAATGCTGGTGGTAACATCAACAATTCGTTCCGCCTCGTGATGAGTACTATGATATGATAATTATTTAAGTTATTACGATAGTGATAAAAAATAAATATCTTAGAGGTTTTTTCCATTTTACAAGCAGTATTAGTAAATAAAACTAATGAGGTACTATTCTTCTGGTTAGTAGAAACCGAATACTAGAAGGATAGTTTTTTGTTGTACTTTTTAAAATTATGTGATAATTTTGAGAGGGAAAGACTGGAAACTTTTAGTTTGTGCGCGGCGGTAACATTAATTCTGGTTCCGCTAATGCAGGTGTGTTCTATTTTAGTAACAACAATGTTACTGGTGGTAGTAACACTAATGGTTCGTTCCGCCTCGTGATGAGTACTATTATATAGTAATTATTTAAGTTATTACGATAGTAATAAAAAATAAATATCTTAGAGGTTTTTTCCATTTTACAAGTTATACTGGTAAATAAACTAGTGAGGTACTATTCTTCTGGTTAGTAAGGGATGAATACTAGAAGAATACTTTTACGTCTATAACTCTGAAAAAGTATGTTTTTTATTGATTTTTTTGGAGTTATAGTTTGCAATGTGTATAGGTGATAGGTATGGAAAGAAAAGTGATGAAGGATTTAATTGCATGGAAAAATAGTAAAAATAGAAAGCCACTATTAGTTTATGGTGCTAGACAGGTGGGAAAAACTTATCTTGTAAAAGAATTTGGTAAGGAATATTTTGATGATGTAATATATGTGAATTTTGAAACTAATGATCTTATCGGGAAGATGATTGATGAAAATATAACTCCACAATATATTATTAAAAACTTGGAAATTGCATTTGGTAGAGTTATTGAAAAGGAAAAAACATTAATATTCTTTGATGAAATACAAAAAAATACAAGAGCTTTAACATCATTAAAATACTTTTGTGAAGAAGCACCTGAATATTATGTGATTGGAGCAGGTAGTTTGCTTGGAGTTCATATTAATAAGAATGAATCTTCTTTTCCTGTTGGAAAGGTTGATTTTCTTACGATTTATCCATTGTCATTTGAAGAGTTTCTTATTAATACTAATAATACTTTACTAATTAATAAGATTAAAGAATGTTATAATACAAATGAAGCTATGCCTGATTTAATTCATAAAAAAGCTTTGGAATTATATTATGATTATTTGTCTGTTGGTGGTATGCCTGAGGTTGTAAAAGAATTTATAAATTCTAATTCAACTATAAAGGCGATTGATTATCAAAAAAATATTCTTGAATCATATAAAAATGATATTACAAAATATGCTGAACCAACTTATGCTCCTAAAATAATTGCAGCATTTGACTCAATACCAGTTCAACTTGCTAAAGATAATAAAAAATTTCAATATAAGCTAGTTCAAAAAGGTGGTACAAGTACTATATTTGGTGATTCAATTAATAGGCTTGAAAGTGCTGGTATAGTTAATAAATGTATTAAAGTTAAGATAGGTTTACCGTTAAAAATGTATGAGGAATTAGATTCTTTTAAATTATATATGAATGATGTAGGATTACTTACAAATCTAAGTGAATTTCCAATATATTTAATTAAAAATAGGGAAGCGGTTAATGAAACAATGATAGGAATGCTTACAGAAAATTATGTAGCAGATTCTTTAAAATATAATAATTTAAATCTTAATTATTGGAAAAATGAATATGATAGTAAATTAGATTTTATATTACAGTCTGAAAATGGTTTGATAATTCCTTTGGAGGTAAAAACAAGTACACATATTAAATCACGTAGTTTAAATAATTATATGAAGGAGTTTAAACCTAAATATGGAATTAGATTGTCATCTAAAAATTTTGGTTTTAAGAATAATATTAAATCTGTACCATTATATGCAGCTTTTTGTATAAATAAAAAGAGTTTAGATAACATTTAACTTATTAATACTAAATTGCTTGTAACTTTTGTTATTTTGTGCTACTTTTGAATGGGAAAAACTGGAAACTTTTGGTTTTTGCGCGGCGGTTCGCATTTAGCTGGTACTAATGGTGGTATGTTCGATTTTGATAATAACAATGCTGGTGGTGGTAACAACAATGGTTCGTTCCGCCTCGTGATGATGACTATGATATGACAATTATTTAAGTTATTACGATAGTGATAAAAAATAAATATCTTAGAGGTTTTTTCCATTTTACAAGTAGTATAAGTAAATAAATTAAAGAGGTACTATTCTTCTGGTTAGTAAGAAATGAATGCTAGAAGAGTAGTTTTTTTGTTGTAACTTCCATCATTTTATGCTAAGTTATAAATGGGAGAAACTTAATGACTTTTTAGTTTTTGCGCGGCGGTAACTATAATTCTAGTGGTAGTATCGCTGGGGTGTTCTATTTCAACAACAACAACACTGGTGGTAGTAACACCAATGGTTCGTTCCGCCTCGTGATGAGGACTATGATATGACAATTATTTAAGTTATTACGGTGGTGATAAAAAATAAATATCTTAGAGGTTTTTTCCATTTTACGAGCAGTATTAGTAAATAAAATAATGAAGTACTATTCTTTTAGTTAGTAAGTAATGAATACTAGAAGAATAGATAAAATTTGGAGGAGCTATGGACGATTTAGAAGGTTTAATGATCTATAAACAATATGTAGAACTTGTTTATTATACTTTATCTATCTTGCTTAAGTATCCAAAGTCAGAACGTTTTTCTTTGGCGCAAGATATAAAAAATGTTACTTATGCTGGCTTGAAAGATATTATTTATGCACAAAAAGAATTTGATAAAAAGAAAAGACTTAGTTATTTAAATGAGTTGGATGCTAACCTAAAAATAGTTAAAGTATTAATTAGAGTTTCACATAAAAAGAAATATATAAATTCTAAGAATTATACAGCATGGAGTAAGAAAATTACAAATATTTCTAATCTTAATGGAGGTTGGATTAGATCATGCCTCACACGATAAGAAATGCTTTTTATGAGAAATTAACGATTGAATCATTAATTGCTGCCCATGAACGAGCGAGTAAAACAAAAAGATATTCTTTAGAGGTGTTAAAGTTTGATATAGATCTTGAGAGTAATATAGTCAATTTATATAATAAATTAAAAAATGGTACTTATAAAATGGGAAAATATCGTGAATTTAAAATTTATGAACCAAAAGAGAGAATGATTAGGTCGTTACCTTATGTTGATCGGATTGTTCATCAGTGGTATATACATGAATTTATTAAACCTTATATACTGCCTAGATTTATTAATGATACTTATGCTTGTATTGATGGACGTGGAACGCATAAAGCGGTTGATAAAGTACAATTATATATGCAGAAAATGAAAAATAAGTATAATACTTATTATATAGTTAAATGTGATATAAAGGGATTTTTTTATAATATAGATAAAGATATTTTGTTTAAACTTTTAGGTAAGTTTATTAAAGATGAAGAATTGTTGAAATTAACATATGAATTTATATATGGTGATAATGATGTATTAGGTTTACCAATTGGTAATTATACATCACAGTTTTTTGCTAATATATATTTAAATGAATTAGATCATTTTGTTAAAGATAAATTAAAAATTAAATACTATGTTAGATATATGGATGATTTTGTGATGTTTGTAGAGACTAAGGAAGAAGCTAGAAAGGTTATTGCTGATATAGATGTCTATTTAGAAGAAAATTTGCATTTACAGTTAAATCATAAGAGTGGATATCATCCTAATAAGATGGGACTTGATTTTTGTGGCTTTAGAGTGTATGAGAGTTATAGATTACTTAGGAAAAGAAGTGTTAAAAAGATAAAAAGAAAGATTAAGAAATGGAATATTCTATATGAAAACAATTTGCTAGATTTACATAAAACTATTTTAGAATGGAATTCTTGGCTTGCTCATAGTTCACATGCTAAATGTTATAAGTTGCAGCTTGATATTTATGATAAAATTAATTTTAAAGAATATTTAAAAAAACCACAATTAGATACTTATGGCTTAGATGGTTAATTTTAGGAGGTGATGAGGGATTGAATGGTATACAGAAAATAAAAAGTAATATTGATGTTAATAATAAAATTAATTTTAATGTTAATTCTTTAGTAAATAATGCTGTTAATACTGTAGTAGATGTGGCTGATTTAGCAACTGATGTTGTTAATATGAATGAAATATCAATTAATGATAAATTATTAGCTGCTATAAATAATGATGATCTTTCAAGAGAAATAAGTACTGTTGTTAGTAAGTATTATGATAATGTTAAAGATGCTGATTTAAAAAGATTTTTACTTACAACTAATTTGGATATAGGTAATTATGAAGAGGCAATTAATAGTGTTATTAATTATTATAAATTAATACCTAATGGAAAAAATATGTTTGAAAAAGAGTTTGGCTTTGCTTTGCCTACTAGTGAAGACGATATCGAGTATTCATATTTGACACTTGATTTTTATTTATATTATGCGAAAAAAGTTAAGTCTTGTGATACATTTTCTTCTATTAAATCATTTGATTTAAAAAGTGAAGAAATGAACATAGTTAATAATAATTTTCTTGATTATATAAATAAAAAAGATTTAGTATGTTCGATAAAAACAAGTGAATATAATGAAGAATACTTGAAAGAGGTAATGAATCAAAATAAGTTTATAACTATGAATACTGACAGGGGAATTGTTACTTTATTAGAAATTAATGATGATGGTAGCTTTGTAATAGGTCAAGGTATGGAAAGTTATACTGTTAAAGCTACTGATATTAATGTTAAAGATTTTACAGTTTATGACTATTTAGAGAGCATTACTAAAAATTTAAATGATTCAATGCCTAGATATTATCAAGAAAACTATCAAAATGTTCCTTTAGGAACCTCGACAGTTGCTTTAGGTGGGTGTGGTTTTACGGCTGGAGCGATGATTGCTTCGTATTTGACAGGGAAAACTATTACTCCTGTTTCAATTGCTGAAGAGTTTGGAAATCAGTATTATATACAAGATCAAGGAATGTCTTGGGAATTTCCAGAAGCTTTAGCTGAATCTTATAACTTAGGTGAGGTTGTTTTTACTAATGATACAACACAAGTAATTGATGCGTTGCAAAAAGGAGAACCAGTAATGTGTTCACAAAATGTTGGTTTATTTACGCAAGGTGGGCATATAATTGTGTTGAGTGGGATTACTAATGATGGAAAGATATTAGTTCATGATCCTAAATATGAAAATTCTATTACTAATGATTATAACAATAGAGTTTTTGATTTAGAGACAGAAATAGATAGTACAGCTTTTTGTTATTGGATTTTTAAGGGCAATAGCTAAAGTTAATTTAATTAAGGAGAAAGTTGATATGAGTAAATTTGATTATGATTATGTTGAAATGTTAAAATTTGTGCTTGCTAGAGGTGAAAAGTATAAAGATGAAAATAATGGTGATATTGTTAGAGTTTCTGATTATAACTTTAAATTTGATTTACAAGAAGAAGATCCTATATTGCAAGTTTTTGAGATAGCAGATGATGAAAAGATTAAAAGTTTAGGATTAGCTGAATGTGTTGAGGCTTGTTCTGATGGAGATGTTATTGTTAGGTCTTCTTTGGATTTTGGTCATAGAGATAATAGTTTAAATTTGTATTTTGTAAAATCTGATTACAATATTATTACGGATTTACCTTTAGATGTTCTTAAAGCTTCTATGTTGCTTAAAACAGTGGCAGAGGTTAGGGGACTAAAAGCTGGTAAAATAAATTATTATCTTGAAAATCCTTATGTAGAGATTAATCAACTAGAACAGATGAAGGAATTGGTTAAGAGGTTTAGTCGATATAGAGAACTTTTAGATGATTATAAGAATGATGTTCATAAGTTTACTAGTTATGAACAGTGTTTAAATTTATTTCTTGATGCACTTTCAAGCGTTTCTAGTTTAGAAGAGACACCTTATATTAAAGATGCTAGATTGGATAAAAGAATTATTGATATGATTGAAAGTGATAAAGCACCTTCAATATGGGTTGATGATTCTTTATTTTATTGTAATAGTAATTTGGAACAACCTAAAATAAAAAATTATAAACATCTTGGAAGATTAGAGATGTAGGAAAATATTGGTAGTTACTTTATTATTAGGTTATTGTATACTATAAGTGTTTGTTTTATTTGCTAAAAAAGATAGATGGTAAGGCACAGTTTAAAGTTTAAAGTTTGAATATGCTAATAGATGTTTGTTATGATTGATAGTGGTAATTTTTTCTAATTTTATAGTATATATAATATGATAATAAAAAAGCTTTTCTTCTTTCCTTGCGAGACTTCTAGCATTTTTAGATGATTTTTGTATAATATGTTCAAAATTATGGGTGGTATTTATGAATACATTAGATAAAGTAACAGTTGGAGGAGGAATTCTTGTTCTTGCATGTGGTTATGCTTTAGTGGTTGGTAGTAATAGAGATAACTTTGATACAGTGAAGACTTTAATGCAGTAATGGATGAAAATGAAGATTCAATTTCAATATCATTAATTCAAGGGTATAGTGATTATAGTGGTAGTACATTTCAATTTAAAACTAGAGATGGTCTTGTTGTTTTAACTGATTCTAAAGATTCACAGTTGTTAAGAGTGGATAGTTTTGAAGCGCTTTCTTCTTATGCGGAAATTTTTAGCAATGGAGATTCTGATAAAGTAGTTAGTTATGATGAATTGCAAGATATAAGTACTGATATTGATGATTTGTCATTTACAAAAGATACTGTTTTAATAGAAGGAGAAGAGGGACTAGCTATATTTGATATTTCTTCTTGTAGAGATTGGGATAGTGATGATAAAATTCAGCTAGCAATAAGTGGAGGACCAGTAATCCTTAAAGATATGGGTGAGGTTAAGTTATTAAACTCAGAAAATGCTGATGAAGATAGTATTTATAATTATGCTTTATCACTTACTGGTAGTGAAGATAAAATTTTCAATCATTCATCAAAAGTTAAAGTTTATGAGTAAATTTTTGAGTTTCGGTGAAAAAACTGCTTGACAAGAAAAAAAGTGAAAATGTGTTATCCACAGATTCACTTTTTTAAGCATAAAATAAGGAAAACCCTCTAAAAAAGTATTATAATATACTTAAGAATATACA
>DVIS01000049.1 GCA_018711135.1 Candidatus Onthousia faecavium | reverse complement strand
TATATTTCCAATTATAGATATTTTTGCGATTTATGCCATACTCACGTTCAATATCAGATATTGGTTTTCCACTCTCTATAAGTTTAACAATATTCTTTTTATAATCTTCATCATATTTCTTATTTGTCCTTCCCATGAGACACAACTCCTTTCACAAGTGATATATATTATATCATGTGTGTAAAATTTTGTGTCCCAATATCTATACTAGCACCAGCTCTCTTCAGGGGGCCAAATAAAATCAATCACGCAAGTTTATGAATATTACATAAAACCTTATAAAATAAGACTTTTCTTAATATTCACTTTTAACTATATAACGACTATTTTTAATACTTTGGGTACCTAATTGGGTACCTAATTTTTTGTGTGAACTTTTGGGTACCTAAAATAGAAAATTATTTATTATAGTTTTTCTATTTTATTTAAAGTTGCTAAACTATATTCTTTTGAAATATGATTAAGTAAAGCTAATAGCTTAGCAATAATGCAATTTATTTCTTCAAAATTAACTTCTACCTTAATAGAAGTATTTTCTGATGGATGAAAAATTGTATTTCTTGGGGAATTGTTTGATTCATAAAAATACTTATTAATCATTTCATGCAAATCAGGTAATATTACATTTATTTTATTACTATTAATAATTGAATTAAGTGTTTTCATTGTTCCTTGTCTATACATTTCAATATTTGTTCCAGGGATAGCTTTGTATATTTCTAGCACTAACCTTTCTATTAATGGAAATTTATAATATAAACTATCAAATGAAGTATCATCAATAACAAGCATATCTATTTTTCCTATTTTAGATATAGATATATCACTTTCAAATAACTTTATAAAATCACGATTTTTAATTTTTATCATTTTAATCACTTTCTTCCTTTAATAGTCCATTTAAAAACATAATAGCACATAACGAAGTTATTATTTCTACATCTATATTCTTATTAAAATAATTCCCGTGTGAAATATTATCACGTATATTTAATCCATGCTTTTCATATAAAATATAATTAATATACATTAACCCATTAAAAACAACATCATTTTTAACATATTCTTTTGCTAACATATTTAAATTTTTAAATCCTTTTGTTGAAATGGGTAATTTTTTTATCTTCATTAAATTAATAATTGATTGTTCAATTTGAATAGTATTTTTAGCTAATATGATATAATTATTTTTTAACTTATAATTTCCTTTTGAGATTAATATACTAACTAGTGATTGGTTTCTTTTTTTGCTGTTAAAAATAGATATAATAAATTGTTGTTTCATCTGAAACGTTCTACTTAGATATTTTAATAACTGGGTATAGTAATCTGAATCTAATTTATTTTTTAAATTTTGATGTTTTTTGGTATAATCTAGACCTTTTTGATCATAATATTGCTTAAAAGTGCTATCTTCAATCGCATCTTCTGATTTTAAATAAACTTGCGAATCACTATCAATGCTAAAAGAATTAAAGATATATGAAATAGGATATTCGGAATAATTTTTTAATGACATTTCTAATTCATAAATAAAATTACCACAAGATATTATATAAAGATTACTAAGATCTTTCTTTACTTTTGCAATTAAATCATCAATTTTATCACTAGGAATAATTTTTTTATATTTAAATTCATTCATTTGAGAATACATTCTTTTTTCATCTGAAACTACAAATCTTTTTAAATATAATATGTTTACTAGACATTCATGGATTTTTCTTTTTTGAGATGAGTTCATATTTTTGATTTTAGTTAAATATTCATTTAGCAATTTAATCAATTCATCTGCTTCAGCAATTATTTGAAGAAAACTATTTCGTTTATCAAAAGTTTGATTATGTAGAATATTTACTTGATCAATTATTTTATTTAATACACTGTTAAATACTTTTCTTTTTAGTAAATTTTCTTTATCCAATTTATATAATATTTCATCTGGATTTTTACTGAAACTATTTTCTTTTTCTAAATTTAATAAATATTTTTCATAGCATTTAATATTATCTTTAATGTTTTCATCATAAATTATTACTCTAGATGGATATATATTATAATTCAATAATTTTTTTATGTACAATTTTTCTAGTTGCTTATTTCTTATTAGATTTACACAGCCTCGTTCCATGATTCCTCCTAGAAAAAAATTCTCCTGATTTACTCCATAATCAATTATTTTGCAATATAGTTCATAAGACCTATAGGTTATTTCCTCAAGAATTTTATTAAAATCAGATTCAGTACTTAAAGCTTTAATGAGATTGTTTCTAATTTCCTTATAATTTTTAACATTATTTCGATATTCTAAAGTATTGATAGAATTAAAATAGCTTAATAAAAACTCAGCTATTAAAAAACAGTTATTTGAATTATGCTTTTTAAAAAAAGTATATATTTTAACAATATGTTCTAATTCTCTTTTTTCTAATACAATTTCATAGCTTTTTATTACATAAAGTAACCTATTTTTTGAAAAAAAGTAACTATTATATAATTTATTAAACTTGTGTAATTCATGCGTATATGTTTCTAATGAAGATTCTTTATTTAGTTTATAATCAAAAGGAGTCTGTTCTATATCCACATCTATAAACTTTTTTAAATAATTAATTATATGATCATATAACATATTCTCCCTCCTAATTTATTGATTTTATGTTAAATAGATTAATTATATAGTT
>DVIS01000048.1 GCA_018711135.1 Candidatus Onthousia faecavium | reverse complement strand
AATTATAAGCATACCTACTATTACACCTATAAGTGCTATTAATATATATATCATTATCATCACCACTTTTATATTCTTGAATCAATGATATCATATTTTGGCTATTTTGTTCAATAACCTTGCCGAACAGGGGGTGTAAAAAATTTTCCGGGGCAAAATAGAAAAATGGTGACTGCTACTAATAAATATAATCAGTCACTATTTTTTCTATTTTATCCCAATGATCACTTTCCCACATGCATCTTAATGCAATCACATAATTAGCACCATCCACACTCCATCTCATACCAGCTTGTTTTAATCTGAGTTGTATTACAGTTTTATTAGAACTTTCTATAGCACCACTCCCTACAAACCAGCCATTATGCTCATAAGTAGAATAATCTATTTTATTTTTGCTGTTTTCTAAATAAACTGGCAAATTACAAACTGTCTTAGGTATTGTTACACCTTTGTATTTCTTTAGCTCTTTTACAATCAAATTATATTCTCTAGAATAACAATATCCTATTATCTTATCTTTAAATTTTTCTGCTTTTTTCATGTCTTCATTAAAAATATATTTTGCATAATCATATATATTTTCAATTAAATGAAACTTATCTAATATTTGAATTGCTTCAGGAAATAGTTCTTCTATCATATTTCTAAGCCAAGTAGCCCCATCTGATATAAACACAATACTTTCATATTCCCAGTATTTTAATTCTACTGCTTTAGCAAACACCAATATTTTAAAAGTATCAACATTACCAATATAAGAAACATATTCTTTATGATTTATAATGTTGGATTTATCTTTTCTTTTATACATATCATCATCTGAAAAGAAAATACCTAATTTATTTTCTTTCCAAGTAGAACCGTTTTCATCTTCTATTCTTGTATTTACTGCAGCACCATCTGCTTGAATATATAATGTGCCTTTTTTCTTAGCTATAGAGATATCCATATTAGCACGATTATTCCAAATATTTAATGATATATTATAGTTATAATCATAAACTGATTTACCAACATATTTAGTTATATTCATTACAGTAACATAAGATATTCTAATACCATGTACTCTATAAATAATCTCACTTGCTTTTTGAAATGATGGTTGATTTTGACCCAAAAAGCAATTTCCATCATCATTTTTAATGATGCTTTAAATGGTAATTTATCTATTCCTAGATATTCATCTAAAGGTACAATTAATTTACTTTTTAAATTGTGCTTTTCTAAATCAATATCACCAACTATTTGTAACACAGTTCGATATATTGTAATCTTTCCAGTCATTAAGGTAAATTCTATTTTTTCTTTTCCTTTGTTACGGAGATTATATCCACGATTTTTCCATTCTTGTTTTTTTTAACTATCAATTTATGTTCATCAACCATTGTTTGTAAAAGCTCTTCAATGTGTTGATGAACATACTGTTTATACTCATTTATACTATCGAGGGCTAAATCTTCTATTGTGTTAATATCTAAAGCGTTGTCTTGAATTAAATCAGCAAATTTTTTATCTAAATTAAAATTGTTATTTTTCATATACTACCTCTATTCTATAGAGATAGTATAGCATGATATTATATTAAATTACCCCAGAAAATTTTTTACATCCTAGGTGAAAAAAAGTTACTATCTAATCTTGATTATATTTATCTTTCACCTCCACTCCTTAGGCTAATTGATAAAATATATTATAAGATAAACATACCCTAATACTGCTCAAGTATATTTATACTTTAATACTATAATATCTATCAAATTTTGACAATAAGTAGACTTACCTTTTCAACTAACTCTAGTTTTATACACAACTAAGTCTTACATAAAACGAAAAAAGAGGCCTAAGTTTCTTATGTATTATCTACTATACCACCATGAGTATAAACCTGATGGAAAGCCTACATATTGACGAGGGTTTATAGTACTATTTTGATATTGAGCCCAAGTACAACCGCCTCCTTTATTCCAATCACATGTAGTTACCTCTAAGTGAAGATGAGGACCACTAGAGTTACCAGTGCTTCCCATTCGACCAATAACGGTATTAGGGGTAACTAAGTCACCAACATTAACATACCAAGCAGAAAGATGAGCATAAGTTGAATAGATGTAACGTCCATTGACATTGTGTCTTATCTTTAAAACAAGAGCTCCAGCATTATCATAATATTTAGCAAAGACAACACCACTAGCAATAGGATATATTTCAATTGTAGGATTGTTTCTATTTCCTAAGTCAATTCCCATATGACCAGCATTACCAAAATTTTGAGTAACATAACCACTTACCATAGGGCGATAGAAACCATCAACAGATGGAACAATGGCACCTCCACCTGAACCACTCTGATTTACACGGTAAATACAAGCATCTTTATCTTCGTTTTCACCACAGCCTAAGCTTCTTAAATATTCTAAGTTTTCTTGAGCTGACTTTAATTGTTGTTCAACGCTTGGCATTGCTTCTTTAATAGCAGCAGTATCAGCATTGATTCTTGCCTGTTCATTTTCAAGACTTACAGTAAGCTGTTCAAGTTCTTCATTCTTGGTAGCAAGGTCATTTTTTCTAGTTTCATTTTCCTCTACTAGTTTTGTTAATTCTGCCATAATTTGGTTATTATATTCTGTTAATTGTTCAACAATCGCCATTCTATAAACCATGTCAGTTATACTTGTAGCGCCAAAAACATATTCTAAGTAAGCATTTTCACCTTCACTAATTTGTAAATATTGAAAAAGACTTTTGCTTTCTTCACTCTTCTCTGCTATTTCGGCATTAGATTTTTCTATTTCTTGTTCTATTGACGAAATTTCATTTTGTGTTTCCATAATTTGAGATTCAATATTAGCTATGTTTTTTTCAATTTCTGCTACTTCCGCATCATTTTTAGCTATTTGGTTTTCTTTATTTTCTAAGTCTTGCGTAAATTTTTCAACCTCAGCTTCAAATTCTTTAATCGTTTTAGCGCTTGTACTTACTGGCCATATAATATAACTAGCAACGATGAGAAGAATTAAACTACTAGCAATTATTTTATGCTTATTCATGAATACCTCCTTTTACTCTTTATATTTTTAAGTATTTTCTAACAGCAGAAGCAGATCCAACCATACCTACGATAATACCAATAACAAGAATAATTCCAGAAATCATGTAGATAAATGGTTCTGGTTCAATAAGTGTTATCATTTGGCTATAAAGATAACCATTAGTTTGTTCGTAAAGAGCAACATAACCAAAACAAATTATTAAGATAGGAATAATGGAACCAAACATACCTAGAACCATTCCTTCAACAATAAATGGTGTTTTAATCATAAAATTACTAGCACCAACAAGACGCATAATTGAAATTTCTCTTTTTCTTGAGAAAATAGTTAGTTTAATCGTATTAATAATTAAAAATACTGTTACTAAGACTAGAGCAATAACAACACCATAAGATATTTTCTGAATTGATTCAAAAGCTATTAGAAGATTATCAACCATATCTTCTCCATACTTAACAGAACTTACCTCTTCCATTTTTTCAATACTTTTAGCAGTATCACCTATTTTCTCTACATCTTTAACTTTTATTTGAAAGGTGTCTTTTAATGGATTATCTTCATCACTCCAAGTACTCATTACCTCATCAAAAACTTCACTCTCTTTACGCATTTCTTCTTTTATAGAAGCTTTACTCTGATAAGTTAATGATTCGACATTAGTCATGTCTCTTAATTCAGCCATAAGTTCAGTTGTTTCTTCTTCAGTGATATTGTTATCTAAAAAAACAACAATTGTTAAGTCCTTCTCCATTTCACTAGTAAAGTTTTGAAGGTTAAAAGTTATAATAATAGAAGCGGCAACAATAATTAAAGTAATAGTAATACATGAGATAGATGCAAGTGATAAACTAAAGTTCCGGAAAACACTTTTAAAGGCTTCCCTAACGCTTCGTTTTAATAATCTAAAAAATTTCATTCTTCATAGCCTCCTTTTTCAGCATGCTTAATGAGGCGACCATCTTTTAGTAAAATGATTTCTTTTTGCATGGTATTAACAATGTCTTTATCATGGGTAGCCATTATAATAGTAGTCCCACATGTTTTATTGATTTCATCTAAAACCTTGACGATTTCAATACTACGTTCAGGATCTAGATTTCCAGTTGGTTCATCACAAAGTAAAATCTTAGGTTCATTAACAATAGCTCGAGCAATCGCTACACGTTGTTGTTCTCCACCTGATAATTGATCGGGATAGTTATGAATCTTACCTTTTAAACCTACTAGTTCTAAAGCTTTTAAGACTTTACGTCTGGTTTCTTGTTTTGGAGAACCAAGCACTTCCATGGCAAAAGCAACATTCTCATAAACAGTCTGTTTAGGTAGTAGACGATAATCCTGGAATACAATACCTAATTTCCTTCTTAATTTATATACTTTAGCATTACGAAGTTTGGCAACATTAATACCACCAACAATAATTTCACCACTAGTTGGTTTTTCTTCACGATAAAGCATTTTTATAAAAGTACTTTTTCCAGAGCCAGATCCACCAATTACAAAGACAAAAGAACCTTTTTTTATATTTAAACTCAAGTCATAAATTGCAGTAACACCATTTTTATATTGTTTATTAACATTTCTAACTCTAATTAAATCCATTAGCTTTACCATCACCTTTCAGTTTTGCAATCTTCATAATTCTATTCATATTTTAGTATAACATATTTCGACAAGATCTGTATATAGTTAAAATATGGGAATTTACACATTGCAAGATAATAATATGAGCTTTATTTTTTATACCATATAAAAAGTGAAAAGCTTTTTGCTCATCACTTACTTTTGAATAATAATATTTTGTTTATTTTCCACCTTTTACCTCATAAGCATCTGTAACAACAAAAAAGGCATGGGGATCTATTTCTTTTATTCCTTCTTTTAATCTAAAGTAGTCTCTTGTAGGAATAACAGCTAGTAAGACTCTTCTTTTTTTCTCAAGGAAACCGCCTTTAACGTCAAATATTGTTACTGTGTGATGAAGGGTGTTAATCAAATAATCTCTTACTTTTTCATCTTCTGTTGTTGTTATATAAAAAGCTTTGTTGTTCGATATACCTAAAATAACCTTATCAATTACAAAACTACTGATGTAAATTATGACTAGAGCATAAAGGACCATATTGAAGCCAAAATAAAAGCCACCAATTAAAACGACTATTAAGTTAATAACCATAGTTGTTTTACTTAAAGATATACGAAAATATTTATAGAATATTTGACTAATTATATTAAGGCCACCATTGCTAAAACCAACTTTATACATTAAACCATTGGTTATACCTAGAAGGACACCAATCAAAATACTCATTAATATTAAATCTGATGTGTCTATAACAATTAATTTGGAAAGAGGTTCAGTAATTTCAACAAAAACGGGATAGACAATTGTTGCCACGACAGAACCTGCAGTTTGATCTAGACCTAAAAATAAATAACTTAGTCCTAAAAGAAGCAACGATCCTACAAAAATTACAATGGCAGGATCTATTTCAATTATGTGATTAATAATTATCGCAACACCATTCATACCTCCAGTTACTAAGTTGGTTGGATATAGAAAAAGATTGAAAACTAGTGCCGATAAAAATAAACTTGCTAATAAAACACCATAGCGATACCACAATTTTTCCTTCATATTATTTACCACCTTTTACCTCATAGGAATCCATGACCATAAAGAAAGCTTTAGGATCAATTTTATGAATTCCTTCTTTTAATTTGTAATACTCTCTAGTTGGAATAACACTCATTAGAACAGTTTGTTTATCTAAATTATAACCACCTTTGGCATCAAAAACTGTAACACCATGATTTAATTCGTTGATAACAAAATCTTTGACTTTCTTTTCTTCTTCGGTAATAATATAAAAAGCTTTAGAATCAGAAATACCTAGGACAACTTTATCAGTCATATATGAAATTAAGTACAAGACGATTAATGAGTACATTAAGCGATTAAATCCAAAGACAACACTACCACCTAATATTATTAATCCGTCTGTAAAAAGCATACTACGACCTAAACTAATTTTAAAAATTTTAGAAATAATCATATTTAAAATGTCTGTACCCCCAGTGGAATAACCAACCCGGAAGATTAAACCAGCACCAATACCTTGTAAAAGACCGCCAAAAATAGCTACTAAGAGCATTTCACTTTGTTGAAAACTTATATAGGTTGATAAATGCTCAGTTAGTTCTACAAAAACAGGGAAAAGAATAGAGCCTAAAATATTGGCTTTGGTTACTTGTTTTCCTAAAACAAAATATGACAAAATAATTAGAAAGATGTTACTAATAAAAATTACTGTTGAAGATTCAATACCAAAGAAATGTTTAATAATTAAAGAAAAACCACTAACTCCTCCTGCGACTAGATTATTAGGAGACATAAAGAGGTTGAAAGCTAGTGCAACAAAAAGGCAACCAATAGTAAATTCAATTATTTCTTTTACCTTTAGTTTGCTTTTGCTTTTTTCTTTTCTATTAACTCTCTTTAGTGGTCTCATGTAAGCCTCCTTTTAAACTTGCTTCAATAAATTTATCTAACTCTCCATCTAAAACGGCTTTAACATTACTACTTTCATAATTTGTGCGATGATCTTTAACTAAGGAATACGGGTGAAGAATATAACTTCTAATCTGGGAACCAAAATCAATATTCGTTTGTTCTCCTTTTTCTTTAGCTAGCTCTTGTTCTTTTTTTTGTTCTTCTAATACATATAATTTGCTTTTTAATACTTTCAAGGCTTGTTCTTTATTCTGAATTTGACTACGTTCATTTTGACAAGTTACAACAATTTTAGTAGGCAAATGGGTAATTCTGACAGCACTATCTGTAGTGTTTACACCTTGACCACCTGCTCCTTGTGACCGATAGACATCAATTCTCAAATCTTTTTCATTTATATCAATATTAACTGCATCATTTATCTCTGGAGTAACATCCACACTTGCAAAAGAGGTGTGACGACGATTAGAAGAATCAAAGGGAGAAAGTCTGACAAGACGATGAACACCTTTTTCATTTTTTAAGTAACCATAAGCATAATCTCCTTTGACTTTAAAGCTAACACTTTTTAAACCTGTAACATCACCATCTTGGTAATCTAATAGTTCTAGCTTATAGTTTCTTCTTTCACAGTATCGTGTATACATTCTATAAAGCATATTAGCCCAGTCACAACTTTCAGTTCCTCCGGCTCCAGGATGAATTTCTATAATGCAATTATTTTGATCATATTTACCATTTAAAAGAAGATAAATATTTAGTTTTTCTAAGTTTTCTTCTATATTCTTGCTATCTTCTTCTATAGTTTTTAGTAAGTCACTATCTTTTATTTCATCAAGTATATCTAATAAGTCTAAAAGATTAAAAACTTTATCTTTAATGGTAATTAAACTCTCTGTTTGACTTTTAATGTTTTTTAGTTCAGAAAAAATTTCTTCAGCATTGTCAGCCTTGGTATTATTAGTCCAAAAGTCAGATTTGGTAGTTTCTTGTTCTAATTCTTTTTCTTTTTCTATTTTGTTATCAATGTCAAAGTGACCTCCATAGGCTTAATATTTCTTCTTTTTGACTTGTTAATTTTCTTAGTAGTTCATTTTTATTCATATTTATCAACTCTCTTTTATATTATTATACAAGATAATGGTTTTTATAACAAAATCTTTTTTATTTTATCTGCATATATTTTTTTATTTTACATATATTATTAGTGAGGAAGGTTCACTGTTAAGTGTGAAGATCCTCATATAAATAGATTAAGGACTGTGTTGCTTTGTCACTACAGTCCTTTTTTTGTGCAATAGTAAATTAATACTTAAAAACCGAAAAATGTATTGGCAAGCATATTTTCTATAAGGTGCATTTTAACTATCAATGTTGAGTAGGGGTGAATATAGAAATTTATTAAGTATATAAAGTTTGATTATATAAAATAGGTGACTAAAAGGTATTGTTTTAGGTAGATAAAAAATAACAATTTAATAATAAAATCAAATTAGTACGGTAGCGCCTATCGGAATTTAAACCTATGGAGAATAAGGGTTAACTTATCTGTGAAATAGGAGTCCTTGAAGGTAACGACAAAGTAAAAACAAACTTGTTTGTTTTATTTGTTCTATATAAAGTTTAGTCACTTACTCTAATGTTTGTACCATTAACATTTTTATATACTCGTTTCTCATTTTTAGAAACTTTCTTCATAATCTCATCTTCTAAATCGAATCCCAACATCTCAGATAAACCAAGTAAATAAATTGCAATATCTGCTAATTCTTCATTTAAATCATCTTTTTTCTTTCTGTAAGCATCATAGGCTTCTGCTACTTCTCCATATAAAAAGCAAAACTCTTTTTCTACATTTGTAGTATTAAATCCTTTATTTAATTTATTTTGCCAAATTTCTTTTTGAACTTGTTTTAAATTCATTATGTACCTCCTATTTTTTAATTTCCTATAACCTTCATCTTAACAAGTAATGTCTATAGATGGTCTTAAAACTTATTTTGTGACTCTTATTTTATTTCACATTTCGACTCTTGATTTCCTCTTTAACAATTTCTTCAATACTTTCACTTTGAGCTAGAATATCAAAGATATTTTTTCCAAAGAATACTTTTGCAAATCTACTCTAGTAATATTAGGATTTTGGGCTATTCCTTGAGCTGTTTTTTCATTAATAAAATCTTTACCTATGATAATTTGTTTTTCTTTTAAAGAGGCAAAAAGATTGGAAAGTTCTAAATCCATATTCTCTTTATGATTTTGATAATAATCTTGATTAACATATAATATTTTGCCTGAAAACATGTCATCTTGAAGAATAAATGGTCTTTCGTTTAAAGAATAAGAATTGCTAGTATCAGAAGCAATATGAGAATTATAAAATTTTTCACCCATAATCATAGAAATATTCTTCAATCTCTCATCTTTTAAATTTGAAAGATAAACTAGATTTTTATTAGTACCTAATGAATACTCCCCGCAGCAAGCTACGGGGTATCTTCCCAAAGCGATGTTATTTTTGCTGTTGAAATTTCAAATATAACTGCTTGTATTCCGCATCTTGTTTACCTTGATTTTTTACATATTCTTTTAT
>DVIS01000047.1 GCA_018711135.1 Candidatus Onthousia faecavium | reverse complement strand
CCCTACTACTTGTTTTTTAAATTCATCTGTGAAACTTCTTCTTTCTCTTCTTTCTGACATGGTATTCCTTCTTTCTGCTTTTATTTTATCATGTCCTTATTTTTTTTGTCTAATTTATTATAACCTATCCAAACTATTTCACAAGCAAGATCATGTTTTGCATCATTACTTATCTTATTAAAATAATTGTCTATTTTTCTATCATCTCTAGTTTGTTTATTATTATATTCTAATCTTGCTTCATCAAATAAATCTAAATATAGCTTTTTAACATCTTTAACAATATCATTTGAACCTTTGATAGTTTTAATTAATTCTTGATTATTATCATATTGTCTTAAATTATGATGATTAACTTTTCCTAATTGCTTAACATTTTGAATAGCATTATTATTCTTTGATGTAGTACCTGATGGAGTATTCTTTGCTTCTTGTCTTGCTTTAATAGATTTGTTCTTATCATTTCCTAAATGTAGTGAATAAGATAATTCCATACTTTTACACCTCCTTATCTTATGAATATTGAAAATGACACAAAAGTGGCTTTGTCATTATTCATAACTTCCTATATATCTTGTCAGAGACAAGATATGGAAGCTAAGGTTTATCACCTTAGAAACCGTTTACTTTATTTCACAATAACCTAAACTTCGTAATGGTTAAAGTTCATAAAGTATTAATTTTTAAATAGCTATCGCCACTTTCATTTACTTCGTAAACAAAACGTGCCACGCATTTTAAAAATCTTCTTCGGTAACATTATCAGGTATTGTTTCAAATACATCTCTAATGTTTACCTTTATATCATTTGGGTTATTCTTTGTAGCAAGCATTCCCATTGATAACCAATTCTTATTTCCATTATTATCTTTTTGTAATGGAAATACTCTTATAGGAACTTCATTTCTTTGAAGTGGTCCTATATCTAAATTTTCAGTTTCTTTATAGTAAGTTCCTTTATATAAATTAACTTCATAATATTCGTTTAATCTATATAAGTGTTGCATTATATCTTTAATAGGTAAGTATTCACTATATCTTATATTAGTATCCACGCAAACACCATTAAAATTGTATGTAAGCGGTCTTTTCTTATCGATATAACCTTTCTTATATAAATCTTCAAAATCATTGTAAAAGGTACTTCTAAAGTTAATTTGCTTAACTTGATATTTGTTATGTTTTAATTCTAATTCTATATCATCGATATATCTCATAACTATATCGGCTTTTGTATCTCTATCTAATAAATCCCAGTTTTCATTAAATGCATAATATGATATAGGTAGTTTTACTTTATTGATAAAGTCCATATCTCTTTTAAGTAGTATATCTTCAGTAGTAAAGTTTAATTGTTCTGCTTGTGAATTTTCAAGTAGTTTGGAATTAACAAATTCTATTTGACTATCTATAGTTTTAGATTCTTGTTTATATTCTTCTTCAGTAAATAATGAATCAATGTATGCTTTTCTAATTCTTTCTTTTTTATTATTTAAACTTTTTAATTCTTTTTCATATTGTTCTTTTGGATCATTTAGTTTTGATTTTAAAACTGGTAAAAAGAACTCATTAACAACATTATCGTATTCTAATATATCAGCAAGTAATGTTTTAAATGATGTCTCTATAACTTCTTCTTTAATATTGTTTTTACAATCTTCGCATCTATAATAGAAATACCATTTATCTGATTTTAATTTATGTGAAGCCCCACCAGCAAGTATCCTTGCACATTTAGGACATTTTAATTTTTGTAAGAAGATATAAGTTTGAGTTCTCATATAACTTTTTTGATTTTTCTTCTTTTGCACTTGGCAATTTTCCCATAATTCTTTTGACACAATAGGTTCAACTACATTTTCATAATAAACAGGTTTATTAAATGTTTTACCAGATACAAAATCACCTTTATAAATTTCATTTGAAATAATACGAAGTATTCCTGTATCCCGCCAATTTGTTTTTCCTAATACTTCTTCTTGATTAAAGATAGTAGCAATATTAGAATAACTTTTACCTTCAAAATATAAATCATATATTCTTTTAACTATATCTTTTGTTAATGGATCTATTACTAACTTTTTACCATCTCTTTTATAACCTAATGGATTTTTACCTGGAATATGTCCTTCTTTAATTGCACCAGCTAAACCAAATTTAGTTCTTTCACTAGTTCTTTCTATTTCATTTTGAGAAACAGTTGTTAAAAGTCTAGCAACCATTTTGCCACCCGAATTAGTTGTATTTATTTCTTCATTGGCACAATCTAAATATGCATCATTTTCTTCTAGGAACTTCATTATAAATTCCATATCATATACTGAACGAGTTAATCTATCTAGTTTTAATACTACAATAGTATTACATTTCTTTTCTCTAATATCTTGTAATAATTCTTCAAATGCAGGTCTATTCATATCTTTAGCACTTATACCAGCATCTTTATAAAGTTTATATATTTCATAACCTTTATACTCACACATAGCCCTTAATCGTTTTTCTTGTTCTGGTAAACTAAATCCTTCACGAGCTTGATCTTCGGTGCTAACCCTAATATATAATCCTGCAACTTTCTTTTCATTATTCATATACTTCAACTCCTTTTACTAAAAAAAGAGGAGGCAATAGTATTTAATAAAGTCTAAATACTACTGACTCCTCAATTAATTCAATATTATAAATTTTTTGCTTGTATATATATTTTATCATAGATGTACCTCCATTTCTAGAGCATACCTCTTTCATTGGTTATTTATAATATCACTTTTTTATGATTTGTCAATTCCCTGATTAGGGAATAAATAGTATTTAGATAGTTTTTAAATAATCTTCAAGTTCTGATAGTTTTATCTTATTAGATAAATTTTCAATAAATATTTCATTAGAATAATTAAATGCAAGAAATGTTATATTATTAATTATTATTCTATGTGGTTCAATATAAGTTAAATTAGTTCTATCAATTTTTCTAATACTACCATTTATAATAGTAGGTTTATTATTAGTAAAATCACATATAAACTCAATTTTCTTTTTAAGTGATTCTTCTAATGAGATTTCTTCTTTAATAATATTTACCATTGTTTCCATCCTTTCTTTTTAAAGTAGGATAGTTTTTAACAACAAAAAAACTAACCCAAATTTGGATTAGTCATTTATCTTAACTCGAAAAGTTCGAGCAGATTTCACAATGGGGCATGTTACACACAAACTTTTAGCCACTACATATAAGAAAAGAGCCATAATAGACCTCTCATTTATACACGTCTATTATAGCACATCTCTAAGGACTTTATAAGTTCTTTTTAATTATTAATCTAGT
>DVIS01000003.1 GCA_018711135.1 Candidatus Onthousia faecavium | reverse complement strand
ATTATTAAAATTTAGAACAAAGCTTACTGGAGCTACTGAAGTAGAAAGCACACTAATTGATTTAGATGCTAAAGTTGATGAGTTTATTGATTGGTATTTTAAAAATATGGTGAAAGGAAATTATACTGACATTGGAGAATATCACGCTCCAAGAGAAATGAGAGATTTAATTGAAAAAATAGCAGTATGGTATGAATTAAGATACCCAAGCTATGAAATTAATAGATTAATGCCAGGAAGTGGACAAGAACAAATTAATGTTAATGATGTAATGTTTAAAAATAATCCTTATGTAAATGAATTACTTGATGAAAATTCAGATGCAAAGGAATTAGACTGGAATGATTTTTATAACACTAATGTATTTATGAAATCATTACCATGGGAAGAAAGATGTTATTTTACTAAACCAAGATATAGAAACATAGTTTATTTAAATCCAAATTCTAGAGTTGCACATTTACATTTAACAAAAAATGGATTTGTTGAAATGGCTGAAGATGTTACAGGCTATACAGAGTCAGTTATAAAAGATGAAGAATTAACTGGATTAAATGTTAGAGATGTTGTTAAATTGTTTCAAGAAAAAGGAATTGAACTACCAGAAAATAATGAATTAGAAAAAACTATCAATGAAGCTAATAAATGGATTCAACAAAAAGAAGGAATATTAGATTGTGCAATGTATAGAATTATAGAACGAGGTGGAAATAGAATTGGTCCTCGTAGAGCATTCTTATTTGCTAAAGAATTTGGAAGAAATATTGATATTCCAATGATGTATGCAGTAGATCGTTCTGATCCAGGATTAAGATTATTTATGAATGAATATATTAAATCTGGAGGTTCAAAAGATTTAGAATGTTATGTAGGATACTTTTCAAGAGCTAGTAAAAAAGAAAAATTAGATACTGTAACAATACAAGATTTAATTTTAACATTATGGAATGATGCTGCAACGTTCTATACACCAGAAGAAGATGAATTACACCAAAGATTAGTTAATGCTATTGCAAGTCAAGTTGACCAAGAAGTTGTAAAACAAGAAGAAGTTAAGAGATTAAGATTAGAAAGAAAATTAGAAAAAAGTAGAATAAATAAGGGCTAGTAAAGACTTATTAAATATAAGATTTATTTTGCTCTTTTTCTATATATAAGTGAGGTGGATATAAAGATGAAAGTTAGAACAACAAATGCTTTAATGAAATATTTAAGAGAAAAGCATAATATTTCTATTGAAGGAACTAAAGATAAAAAGAATCTAAGAAATATAGGTTATTATCATGGATATAAGGGTTATAGATATATTAATAATCCACAAAATAGAATAAATTTATCTAGTTTTGATGAAATAGTTTCAATAGTTGATTTTGACTCTAAATTAAAAAGTTTATTATATCCACAAATAATGCAAATAGAAACGATTTCAAAAAATATTGTACTTCAAATATTAGTTGAAGAATATAAAACTGATGAATTTAATGTTATTTATGAAAATGGTATGACTGATTATAAAAATAGTAATACTAGTGAAGAATATAAAAAGAAAATGAAACAAAGATTATCAGTACAAAATAATATTTATTCTTCTTTATCTAGAAGTTATAATAATGAAAATAAAATTGTTAGTCATTTTTATTCAAAAGATAGGCACGTTCCAATTTGGGGTATATTTGAAATAATTACATTAGGAACATTCGCAGATTTAATTAAGAGTTTAGAATTTAAAGTTAGAAATAAAATTGATAAAGAAATGAATATAAATATTGCATTTGATACTAATGCTAAATTTCCTGAAAAAATTATGTATTTAATTAAATCGTTAAGAAATTCAATTGCACATAATGATGTAGTTTTTGATGTAAGATTTAAAGATGGAAAAATTGATACTAAATTATGTAAATATCTAGAAAATGAAATTGGTTGTACAGGAATTGATTTTAATACAATTACTGATTATGTTCTTATAATTTCAGTGTTATTAAAGAAGTATGGAATTACTAAAACTGAAATTAATAAATTTGTAAATGATTATGAAAAAATTATTGAAGAATTTAGAAATAAAATTTCCATTAGTATTTATAATAAAATTATATATTCAGATACAAAGAATAAATTATCGGCTTTACGAAATTTCATAAAAAGTTGATCAAATTATTGCATAATTTTTGCAATTATGGTATATTATAAATGTGAATGGCGATGGTGTATCTTCGGATCCCATCTGAGCAAGTTGGATGCGTCTGACTTGCTTTTTTGTTTTAAATAATGTAATATTATATATGAAATGTGCCTAGAAAACTTTAGAAGCTCTAGGTCTTTTTCATTTTTATAAAAATTATTTATAAAAATTAGTAAAAGTCATGGTATAATGATTATAGAATTAAATTGTTTATTTATTTGTTGTGATGGTTTCGGACTATCTTAACTATCGCACCAGATTGATAATTGCTCGAACTGAGTTATATATAGAGGACTTGTCAAAAGTTCTTTTTTATGTTATTATGAATATGTCAAGGAAACTTGCATAAAATAAAAAAGAGGAACATTCGATTCCGAAAGCGAATGTCGCCTCTAATAAAATTATGGTCGACACTCAATCAGAGATGAAAGAGTGTCATATTTTTATTGCTATTACCAATAAGGTAAGGAGTAATAAAATGATAGCAATGTATCGAAGGACTTTTATAATAAAAGTTCTTTTCTTCATTTTTATCCCTCCTTTCTTTCTCAAGATTGGAGGACGACACCCACATCAAATGTTCCTGTTAAAATTATATAATAAATGGATTCATAAAACAATCGAACAAGAAATGTTTTTGATAAAATTTCGAAAATGTATATTATAATTTGAATAGTGATTGCTTCTTATATTAAATTGTTAATAAGTTGTAGATAACTTTCCCAATGGCACCAATTTAGAAATCTGTTCAAACGTTTTGAACTTTTGATATGGGAATCAATCAGATATGATTGTTTTTTTGTATAATAGGAAATTCATACTTAAAATTATATTACAAATAAAAGTTCGAATTTGAACTTGCATAACCACAAAAACCGAGATATTAATCTCGTATCAATAATATATCTTAAGTTAAATTAATCTTCTTTATAAATGTGATGGTATCCTCTTTTAGAATGATAATCTAAAGGAACACATTTATCATACTTACACTTTCCACAGATAATATATGGAGGAGTAGAAATGGGTAAACCATTCCATTCATCCTCTTGTTCAAACTCTAAAACGGCTTCAATAGGAGCCTCAAATTTATATTTACATTTTGGACAGATGTAATTAACTGTTTTTCCACTAAGCTTAATTGGGAAATTATCAAAATCAAACATGGTTAACCTCCAGTCATTTCTAAAAGATAATTTAACATATATCCACATTTAGGACAAGTGTAAGGATCTCTATTAAAAGCATTCATAATAGAAAGTCTATGTTTAAGAAGAGTTTTTCTAATTGTATACTTTTCTTTATTAATAAGTTTATTAATCTTATCAAAACAATTAGATTTCTTTCTATAAAAACCATAATACCTAATAGTTTTAAATCCATAAGGAACAAGATGTCTGATTAAAAGTTTAGTGAACTCTTCGGCAGAAACCGTAACTTCGTGATAAGATTCATCTTCATGAGCATTATAACAAAAAGTAACATTTTCTCCATCATAGTTAATAATTCTATTTTCACTAGCAGGTCTATCACAATATCTAGTGACATATTCAACACCATCTTTTAAAGACTTAAATTTTTTAGGTTCAGCATAAACATAAAATCCTTTTTTATGATTTAAGAAAAGTTTCCTTTTAAATTTATCAGGAAAAATATTTTTACCTAATCTTTTACTAAGTAAATCAAGTAATATTTTTTTGGAATCTTTTAGATAAAGCATCATAATCAAAATAATTCCATTTACATACTTTATCACCAAATATTTTAAGTTCAGCGATTAAAACATGGATATGGGGATTCCATTTTAAGTCTCTACCAAAAGTATGAAGGAAAGCAAAGAAACCAGGAGTCCATTTAGTTCTACTTTTATATTATTTAGTTTTACCATCTTTATTTTTCTTATAAGATAAATTAAGAATAGAGTAAATAGTATCTCTAACAGCCTCAAATAAAATATCAATTCTTTCTTCATAAGGATAATAGAAAAAGTATCTTAGTTCTTTAGGTATAGTAAAAACAATTTGTCTATGATTACAAGCATAAGCAGTTTCTAAGATATTTTCAACTCTTTCATTTTTGTATTTATAACCACAAGAAGTACAAAGACGAGATTTACAAGTATGACCTATAAAGACAAAATCACCACAGTTAGGACATTGATATAACGAACAACCTAAGTTTTTATTATGACAATCAATGACTTTTTGGATTTCAGTATAAGCATTAGGTTTATATTTATCTATTAAATCACTATATTTATTAAAGAATTCATCAGAGTGATCTTCTAAGATAGTAGAAATAATACCAGTTGTTTTATAAGAATTATAATTTTTATTAAGAGTTCCATCTTTATTAAACATATTCTCATTATAGTCTCGTTCTAACATAAACTCTATAAATTCTTGTTCAGATATACAAGGCTTATCTGTTTCAATTATATTTTTATCTTTAAACATACTACATCACTATTATGATGATAGCACTAAATATCATAAAAAAGGAATTCCATCAGGAATTCTTATGAAAAATATTTATTTTTCATTTTTCTTGTTTTTATGAAAAACCTCTACAGGTGATTTTGATGCTTGTGTCAAAATTCCTATGGTGTTAAATATTTTGTTTTGTTAATATTTATTTTAAGCAAATTGACTTTATATGTGCGAAAGTTAACTTTGTTTAGCTTTTTTATTTTTGATTAAGGAATTAAAGCACTATCTATATATAATAAATTATATGGTACAATAGTATCAAGTTTATAAATCTTAATTAGTCAGTCGTGTTTGACCAATTAAGAAAGGAGCGATTATGCTAGAAGAAAACAATAAAATAGCATTTTATGATAAGTTCAATTATTTTAATAACTAATGACCATACGGTGATGGTCATTAGTCTAGGGTTTAATTCCCAGTTGCTTGCAACGTAAGGCCGAACGTAGTATTATAAATACGAAGTGAGGGCGATGTTATGGGAGATAGTCAATATCTATATTTGTCGCACAACGTAAGCAATCTTGTTTACCACATTGTATGTCCAGCAAAATACCGTCGTGTAGTATTTGATGAAACAGTGGATGAACATCTTCGACAAATTTGT
>DVIS01000002.1 GCA_018711135.1 Candidatus Onthousia faecavium | reverse complement strand
TAATCATGCCATCATTTTCTTTAAGAGTTCCATCATCAATTAATTTAGCAGGAACAATAAACTCATCCATAATGTTTTGTTTATAGGAGTCTTTAATATAGTCTTGATATGAATCTATTTTAGGACCAATTCCATGAACTAATAAGTCATAATACTTTTTAGTAACATCCCACATTCTTTCACGGTCCATCGAGTAATAACGACCAGAGATATCAGCTAACTTTCCAAAGCCTAGTTCATTAAATTTATTAGTTAATTGATCAAGATAGGTTAGAGCAACATCAGGTAAGGTATCTCTACCATCTAAAAAGGCATGAACATAGACGTTGTGAAAATTTTCCTGTTTACATAAATCTAGCATAGCAAAGAAATGATTGATATGAGAGTGAACACCACCATCGCTTAAAAGGCCAAAAAGATGTAAGCTAGAGTTATTTTTTTTACAATGATTAATTAAGTCTAACAGAACTTTATTTTTAAAGAAACTACCATCTTCAATAGCATGATTAATCTCCATAAGAGGTTGATCAACTATACGACCTGCTCCAATATTTAAATGTCCTACCTCACTATTACCCATTTGCCCAGCAGGTAATCCTACAGCTTCACCACTAGCTTCTAAAGTGGTATGAGGATATTCTTTCCATAAATTTATAATGTTTTCAGGGTTAGCTTGAATAATAGCATTTCCTCTTTCTTCTTTACGGTAGCCAAAACCATCAATAATTGTTAATAATACTTTTCTCATAATTTTTTCTCCTTTTCTAATATACTTGTTCATTAAGACAAAATATCGCATAAATTGGTAAGTATCTAACATTTTTCTTGGTAGAAAAATTATTCTCAGTAATACGGAAAGCATCAGTTACAGTATATTTTTTCATAAAGACAGAAAGGCTTTTAACTTTGGAACCTTGTTTTGTCGCCAGTTCTAGAGGAATAATTTTTCCTAATCTATTTTGGATAACAAAGTTAACCTCAGCTTTACCTTCTGATTGATAGTAGTATAAAGAGTAGCCTGATTCCATAAGAGTATGAGCGATATGATTTTCATATAACGCTTGTTTAATATTTTCATCGTTAGCAAGTCTATTTTTAGTTAGGTTATAGCGGCTACTTAATAAGCCATCATCTGGTAAATACAGTTTAAAGCTTTCTAATTCGCGACAACTAGATAATGGTGATTTAGCGACTCTTATTTTGTAAGAACGATATAAAAGTTGATTAGTTACTAAATAATTGATAGCATTTTCATATTCTTTAGCACGTCGACCATAGCCTAGAACACCATATTGAAACTTCTTGTTTTCTTTAGCAAGTTGTTTGGGAATACTTTCTATAACTTCAATACCACGTTCAATATCAATTAAGTTTTTATTATTTAATAGTTCTGATCTATTGATATCAAAAACTCGTTCTTTAATGCTATCTTGGTAACCAACGCTTTTACCTGTTGCAAATGCTTCAACGACCTCTGGAAGACCCCCGGTTATTAAGTAATCATAAAATAAATCTAAGGCTTTGGCGTGAACAGAGCAGCTTTTATGATTATCATAAGCATATTTTATTTTGTCACTTATTTCTTGCTCATTAAGAGCCCATAAGAATTCTTCATAGTCCATTTCATTCATAATCTTGTACTGGAATTCTTCCCCACGGAATTTTAACAGTGATTCTCTACTTGAGGTTATGGCAATAACATGATAGTCATTTTTGTCATAACCAAATAGTTTAATACCTTTAATAATATCCTCATCTAAGATATTATCAAAGATTATAAGGGTATCATCTTTTATGATAGGAACCTCAGCGATAATGCTTAAAGCTTCTGCTAACTTAGTAATAGACCGTTCTTTTTTAAATAGATCTTTTAAGATGTTATTATGATCAGTATTAAAGTATGCGGTATATTTATAGTTATGTTTGCCAAAATCTAAAGCTGTATAGGTTTTACCTACTTGTCTTGTACCTATTATTAATAAGGGCTTTCTTATTAAATCTGTTTTCCACTTTAAAAGAAATTTGTTTATTTTTCGTTCCATAAACTGTTTTCACCTCCCATAACTTATAATATAAGTATATATTTTTTCTGATATTTAGTCAATATTGTACAAATTTAAAAAGCCATAACAACTTATATAGTTCTACAGCTTTTTTTATTATTTATTTATGTCATTTTCTACTTGTTTTAAAAAGTTTTTATACTCATCTAATTTTTCATCTAATCTTTTTTGACATTTTTTAAATATCTCTACTAAATCTTTACTATCATCTGTTTTTTGAGCTTTATATAGGGCATTTCTATATTCATTATTATATTCATCGTCTATGGCAATCAAATCAATATTTTTTTCTAAGCATTGTTTTAAAATAATAAATCTACCGATTCTACCATTACCGTCTTGAAAGGGATGAATATGCTCAAATTTATAATGAAAATCTGCTATATCTTTTAGAGTAACTGTTTTTAACTCATTCCAATCAGACAATAAATTATACATTAAATTATCAACCTCAACTGGTAAAGCTAACTTTAAATCAATACCTCTTAATTTGTTTTCATATTTTTTCCACATACCAGTGTTGTGAATTTCATCATCAACTGTTCCTTTTTTTAATATTCTATGCCAATTAAATAACATGAATTTGTCTAGCTTTTCTTCACTATCATTAATTACTTGATCAAATACTTCTAAAGAATTTTTTGTTTCAATTATGTCATCTAATGAATGGCTTCCTTCTACTTTTTTTTCCATTAATAGTTTTTCTAATTGTTCTTTAGAAAATGTACTTCCCTCTAAGTGATTGGAATGATATAAAAATTCTATTTTTAAATCTTCATATAGAGAGTTAGTAATTTTTGATAAATATTTCATTTTTCTACTATCAATTTTCATAACAAATCCCATTCCTTTCTATGTTTAAGACACACATAGTCATAAACAATATAAGCATTTTTTTGATTATCAGTTTATTCTATAATGATAATTTTTTAGTAAATTCTATTTCATCTCTTTTTCTTTATTAAATTTTAATATCTCTTTTATATTTTCATCAGGAGTCCCTACAAGTTTTACAACATTAGGTAGTTCATAAAATGCGACTGTATTTTCTAGACTGAATTCATTTTCTGTTATAGAGCATAAAAAAGTTTTTTTATTAAGAGCTATGGACATTCCTAGTTCAATATGAGCCCCTCTTCCTGCTTTTAATAGTATAACTACAACATCAGAATTCATTACGCCTTCTTGTTCTAATTTGGCATATTCTTTTATTTCATCTATATTTATATCACTATTAATATTTTTTACCCAATTATAGGTTTGCTCCCAACCTGCTTCTTTTAATTTGTCTTGATAATATTCCACTAGGTTAGCATTTTTCATTCCGGAACCAACATAAAATTTCACTATATTTCTTCCTTTCTTTATAGATAACTAGTTACTTTTATATTGCTATTATATCATTATTCAAACTAAATTACTATATTAAGCCAAAATAAAAAGACTAATACTGCTTGTCTTCTTGTTATTGCCTAATCGCATCTTGATGAAATTCAAGCCGGAGTTTATCTGCAACAGTAACGATAAATTCTGAGTTTGTAGGCTTAGCTTTATCAATATCAACACTGTGTCCAAAAATATCCTCCATTAACTGCCAATTACCTCTATTCCAACTTACCTCAATAGCATGACGAATAGCTCGTTCCACTCTTGAGACAGTTGTATCAAATTTCTTAGCGATATCAGGATATAGTTCTTTGGTTATACCACCAATAACCTCTGGATGCTCATATAAAACGGTAATACCTTCTCTAATATATTGATAACCTTTAATGTGTGAGGGAACACCTAGTTCGTGTAATATTTTAGTTATAGAAACTTGAAGATTATTATATTTCATATCAATTGTTTTCTTATCATAACTATTTTTACTACTACATTCTAAAATTCTTTTCTCAAGTTCTGTTAACTCAAATGGTTTTAGAATAAAGTAGCTGACACCAAGTTCACTTGCTTCTCTAATTATTTCTTGAGTATTAAATGAGGTTAAAACAATAACTTTCTTATTCAACTTTTTCGCTTGCATTTCCCTTAAAACACTCATACCATCTTTTTTAGGCATAATTAGATCAAGGATGATAACATCATACATGTCTTCCTTAGTTTCTATTAAATTTAAACCTTCACTCCCATCATAGGCAGTCAAAGTTACTGCTATTTCTTGATGATCTTTGAAATATTCCTTTACCATATTTACTAGTTCAATATTATCATCGATCATTAATACGTTGGTCTTTTTCATCTTTTCTCCTTCCATATACTACCACGCATTTTAATTATATAACAAATATCGATAAATAGATAGAGCAAAAAAAAAGAGATTTTGTCGAAAAAATAAAGGTAATTACTATTTTTCTTTTACCTTTACTTTTACTTTATCAAAATCATCTCTCAATATTTTAGGTACATTACCTGAAATTTGTAGGTTTAAGCAGTCATTTTCTTGGAGCATTTCTGGTTGATAACCGTCTGCAGTTGCCATATCACTAATATATGAATAGCGAATAAATGTTGTCTTGTCAAGACAGTTATTAGGCAAATTTTCATTAGTTATTTTATAAATATCATCTTTTTTAAAGATATATTTATTATAGTTAGAACCATTTATAAATTTTACGTTCTTATCCATAGACTTTACTCGTTTTAGGAATTTATGTAAATCTTCATCTGTTACAGGTTCTAATTTAGTTGTAAAACATAGGTCACTAAATAAATTAGTTTCTGCTTGCTCTAGTAAGTCATCCATTATTATGTGATTATAATAGCTAGAACTTTCTTTATAAAGATATGTTTCTAATAAACTCATTTCTCTACATGCTTCCATGATAATTTCTGTTCTAATTTTTTTAAGTTCTTCAATATTTGGCATTTTATCACTCCCAGTTTTGATAGTATAGTACTTTTACCGCTTATTGTCAAATGCAATTTATTATGGTGGATAGAAGACCTTGACTATTTATATTCTTGGAAAATTTTTGTTTCTCATCAATGGCAACAATTTCTTTTAGTTCAAATGATGAAAGAAGATCTCATGTATATGAAATAAAGTTAGAAACATTTATATTTTTCAATAAGCATTTAGGTTTTCTTTGATCAGTACTTGTATCTAGAATTTCTTCCTCAGAAAAGTTTTCTAAAGCTTTAAGAATAGTTGAAGGATTCACTCTTTTAAATGGTATAATTTACACCCTCATTATCTAATTTTTACTAAATCACTACTATTTAGCATAGTTTTATCTTCTCTTGTATAGGTCTTATAGTTTATTTAACAATTCTTGTAATGAAGGTAATTTTAGAGAAATACCTCCTAAAAGAAAGCCATCAATATTTTTGAGTTGTTTTAGAGTTTCAATATTTTCTTCATTAGCACTACCACCATAAAGAACTTGCTTATGGTAGGTATCTTTTAACATAGTTGTAACCTTTTCAATGTCTTCATTAGTGGGTATTAGACCTGTACCTATAGCAAAAATAGGTTCATATGCAATAATAAATTCTTTAGATTTATCAATGCCTTCTAAGAGATAGTCTAAATCTTTTTTTATCTTTTCAACATAGGTTCCAGCATCGTGTTCTTCTTTTGTATCTCCAATACAAATTATAGGAATAAGATTATTAGATAGAGCTTGAGCTAGTTTCTTTTTACTTATATCCAAGGTCTCATTTAATTTAGTTAATCTTTCACTATGATTAATTAGGGTGTAAGTTGCGCCTAAAGATTTTATAGCTTTAGCTGATATTTCTCCAGTATATGAACCTTCTTGATAACAACTTACATCTTGAGAACCAAAGATTATATTTGTAATAAGTGGGAAATAGCAAGAGGAAGGAAATAGTAGTAAATCATGATTGTAGCTGTTAAGAGCTTTATAATTAGTTAAGTAGCTTAGAAATTCTTCTTTAGTAAAATTACTTTTATGGTTTAGTGCAATAATCATGATTTATCTCCTTTCCAGATGCTTTTTATTTTGTTAATAATTTTATTTGGTAAACTTTGTTTCTTTTGATGATTTACAGCAGCAGCTTTGTATACTTCTATAACACTATTAGCAAATTGTTCTAGAGTGAATTTTTTAATAGATGGGAAAGCTTTAGAACTAAGACTAGCGAGCTCCTTAGGATTAGAAGCAAGAGAGACGATAATATCAACACATTCATCTTGAGTCTTAAAGATTCGACCATTGTAATTATCATCAACAGCGCTTCTAAAAGCAGGATCATCTATACAAATAACTGGTAATGAGGCAGCTAAGGCTTCAATAACAGTAAGTCCTTGAGTTTCAGTGACAGAAGCTGTAATAAAAGCATTAGCTAATTGATAGTAACTAGGCATTTCTTGCCATGGAACTTTACCGGTGAATTTAATTGCATCATCTAATTTTTTATCTTTTACCATTTTTCGATATTTTTCCTCATCAGGTCCATAACCAACAATCAATAATTTAATGTTAGGATTTTTCTTTCTCGCTTTTTCAACTGTTTCAAATAGAAAAGGAACATTTTTTTCTTGAGCTAGTCTTCCTACATATAAAAGAACAAAATCTTTATGTTTATAACCATATTCTTTTCTAAGTTTAGCTATTTTTAATTTAGAGCCATTTTCTTTATAAAATCTGCTGGCATCAACTCCAGTTGGAACAACATAAATTTCTTTATCATAATGATATTCATCACGAAAGAGATGATAGGTTTTTAATGTAGGTACAATAAAGGAATCAGCAGTATTATCACAATAGAACTTACTTAGGTATTCAACAGCTTTTTTACAGCCTAAATCAAAAAATTTGATATTTCTAGAAACATACCAAGTATAGTCTTTATACATAGTATGGTAAGTATGAACAAGGGGAATATTATATTGTTTAGCAATAAGACGGGCAAAAATACCCATACTTAATTCGGTGTGGGAATGAATTATATCTAAGTTCCAAGCTTTAATTTTATTAATAACTTTTAAAGGGTAAAAACTTGACATGCGATAATCATAGATGCCTAAAGGAATACCAGGTATTCGTAAGACTTTCTCCTCTTCATCGTAACTATAAGTTTTAGCATCTTGTCCAACAGTTACTATATATACTGTATGTCCTTGCTGCTCTAAGGCATGTTTTAAGGTTTCAACGCTTGTACTAACTCCATTAACAAACGGAGGATATGCATCAGTAAATAGACCAACTCTCATATTAAGCTCCTTTCTCAATTACAATACTAATTATTTAATATTGTTTTTTAATTTTTCATCTTTAGCAAAAAAGTAGGTTGTCAAAGAGTCATCCTGATCTATAGGGAAGTAGCCTAAACTTGTAAATATTTTGTTAGTATAATGATCGGTAATAGGTAAAGTTAAAAATAATTCGTCCATACTTAGATCATTTAAAACGTAAGTAATACTTTCTTTTAGAAATTGCTTATGATGATGACGATTTAAAAGTTCAGGATAAGTTATTATCGCCTTTTTTGTATCTTTTTCACTATGAATATAACAATAGTCTGTTACTTTTTCATCTTTTATTTCCAAAAGATAACTATCAGTTACATAGGATAGTTGTAAAGAGCGAAAATAATTTTGTTCTGTTTGACTTTTAGTTTTTTCTTGTAAAGATTTAGCCAGATTTGGAAGATCATTATAAAGACAAAAATCGTTAAAGCTTTCCAATTGTCTATCATTATATGGATTTAATAATTCGATCTTATCCATTTTATGCCTCTTTAATATTTTTTAATCCTGGTAGTTCTTTACCTTCTAAGAATTCTAGAGTAGCTCCTCCTCCTGTTGAAATATGATATAGTTTATCTGTCACTTGACAACTACTAGCAGCAGCAACAATATCACCACCACCTAAAACCGTTTTAGCTTTTAACTTTGTTAGATAAGTTAAAACATCATTGGTTCCTTTTATATAATTCTTAAACTCATATACTCCTAAAGGGCCATTCCAGAGAATAGTTTTGGCAGTACTTAGGTTATTTTTAAAAATATTAACAGTTTTCGGCCCAATATCTAATCCCATATCTTGATCTTTTAGCTCTGTTATATCTTTTATAGTTCCCTTTTCATCAGTATAATTATTATTGCAAATAACATCAACAGGTAAGATTATTTTATTTGGGTTAGCATTTATTATTTCTTTACAGAAGGTAAGCGACTCCTCATCTAGAAGAGAGGTACCAATATTAAACCCTTCGGCTTTTAAAAAGGTAAAGGCCATGCCACCACCTATTAAGATTTTATCACATTTAGAAACTAAATTTTCAATTAGGCCAATTTTATCACTAACTTTAGCTCCACCTAATATTATAATAAATGGTTTATCAGGATTAAAAAGATAAGATAAAGCGGTCAATTCTTGTTCAACTAGTAAACCAATAGCACTAGGTAAGTAAGTACTAATGCCAACATTTGAAGCATGAGCACGATGAAGAGTTCCAAAAGCATCATTTATAAATACATCGCCCAAGCTAGCCCAATATTGGGCAAGATCCATATCACAACCACTTTCTTTTTTACCATTTAAGTCTTCATATCTTGTGTTTTGCATAAGAATTATATCTTTAGGTTGCATCTTAGCGATAGCAGTTTCTAAAGTGGCTCCTCTTGTTTCATTTATAAAAGTTACAGGTTTGGATAATAATTCACTTAGTCTTTTAGCAACAGGTTCTAAGCTGTTTTTTACTTTGTCTTCCTCAGTTTTAACACGTCCTAAATGAGACATTAATATTATTCTAGCATTATTTTCTAACGCATATTTGATTGTTGGTAGGCTTTTTACAATCCTTGTATCATCTGTTATTTGTCCGTTTTTTAAAGGGACATTAAAGTCACATCTGATAATTACTTTTTTATTTTTAATATCTATATTTTTAATTGTTTGTTTCATTTTTAGGCTCCTTTTTATTTAGGAATAGTTTATACTATTTCCTTTATCTAATTGTAGCTTGTTTTAATTATTTTTTCAAGGTTACTAATTATTTTTATTGATTGTAACAAAAAAGACGTGTTATAAGCACATCTTTAGAATTATAGATTTAAAAGGTAAGCAGCTACTCTTATATATTGAGCAGTATAACTCATCTCGTTATCATACCATGCAACTACTTTTACTAGTTGTTCGCCATCAACTTCACTTATTGAGGTAAGTAAGCTGTCCACAAGACTACCATAATGCATACCTATGGTATCGCTTGATACAATTGGATCAGTTGTATACCCTAAAGTTTCATTAGTATGACTCTTTAGAGCTTCATTTATTTCCTCAACAGTTGTGTTTTTCTTTAGTTTAAGAACTAAATCAACAACAGAACCAGTTGTAACAGGGACACGCATAGCTGTTCCCTCCATTTTACCTTCAAGATTAGGTAGAACTTTTCCAATAGCACTAGCAGCTCCAGTTGATGCAGGAACAATATTTGCAGCACTAGCTCGACCACGGCGAGAATAAATTCCTTTTTTATGAGCAACGTCTAAAGTGGCTTGATCATTAGTATAAGCATGAACGGTTGTCATATAGCCTTGCTTAATTCCAAAAACATCATCCATTACCTTTAGGACAGGTGCTAAACAGTTTGTAGTACAGCTAGCAGCAGAAACTATTTGCTCATTTCCATCTAAAATATCATGGTTAACGTTGTAAACTATTGTTTTAACATTACCTTTAGCAGGAGCAGAGATTAAAACTTTTTTTGCCCCAGCAGTAATATGCGCCATAGCTTTTTCTTCACTAGTGAAACGTCCTGTACATTCTAAAACTAAATCAATACCAAGATCCTTCCAGGGTAATTTAATAGGATCAGTTTCAGCATAAACTTTAATTTTTTTATTTTTTATGATAAGATAGTCATCTTCAAAAGATATCTCATCGGGGATAAAGCGACGATGTGAAGTATCATATTTTAGTAGATAAGCTAATTGTTCGGCATCAGTTAAATCATTAATAGCAACTACTTCCATATCTGGGTTATCAATAAGCAATCTTAAAGCTAAACGTCCTATTCTTCCAAATCCATTAATTGCAATTTTTTTCATTTTATTCCTCCTCTTCCTTTGGTGAGACAAACATATTGTCTTTTCTTTCTACGGCTTTAGTTGGCGAATCTTTTTCAACTCCATTATCATATGCTAAGATCATAACAGCAATTAAAACGATGATAAAAAAGATAATAAACGCTATCATTGTTGTCATACCAAAGCCTCTATTGTTTAGTTTCCCCATAATACCAACTCCTATTAAATTAATTCAATAGCTGCAAATTTATTAAGTATTTCTTGATAGACTTGATACCATGAATAAACTCTAATAACATTTGAGCCAGTACACCCTTGATTATATGGAGCATCAAAGACCATAACAGGGATAATTTTTGAAATACTGTTCACATTACTAGCCTTGTCTTCAATCATAATATCAAATCCTAATTCTAAACATTTTTCACGCTTGTTTTTGCTGTTGATTATCAAATCATCATATTCAATATTATTTTTAGCTAGCCAACTTTTAACATAGTAAGCCATCATTCCTTCATATTGATTTGTTAAATATTGATTATCACGGGCAGATAAAATTACTATTTTATGGCCAGCTTTCCGCAAAAGATGAATCACCTCGCTAGCATATGGACGCGGGGGCATTGATATTAAAAGATCGAAAATATATTGGCGCCAAAATTCTCTGTTTTCATCAGCAGATAAAAAGAATTGTTCTTCCATATAATATCCTGCAGCATTAAAGCCTCTGTTAATATTATGTTCTAGACAGAATTTTGAACCACAAGCAAAATGCCACTGGGCAACATCATTTAGGACCCCATCTAAATCAACACCTATACGCATATTAACCAATCCCTTCTTATCTTATTCTAGCAAAGGTTAGAAAAAAAAGAAATAGAGTTTATAAAATTTGACATAATTTAAACAAAAGAAAAGGAATAGTCTAAACTATTCCATGAATTCTTCTTCTAATTTTTCTAAAGGTTCTTCATCATTAAATTCATCTTCTAAGGTGTAATCAATATCACGATATTTCTTTAAGCCAGTTCCCGCAGGAATTAATTTACCAATTAAAACATTTTCTTTTAGACCTTCTAAGTGGTCAACTTTACCACGAATAGAAGCGTCTGTTAAAATTCTTGTTGTTTCTTGGAATGAAGCTGCTGACAAGAAGGAGTCTGTTTCTAGAGAAGCTTTAGTAATACCTAATAGAACAGGGCGACCTGTAGCAGGACGTTTACCAGTAATAATTACCTCTTTATTACCTTCTGTAAATTCCCTAAAGTTAACTAAAGAACCAGGTAGGAATTTAGTATCTCCTCCTTCGATAATTCTAATTTTAGAAATCATACGACGTGCGATAATTTCAATATGTTTATCAGCAATATCAACTCCTTGAGAACGATAAGTATTTTGAACTTCTTTTAGAATGTATTCTTGAGTTGTTATTGGATCAGTAACATCTAGTAATTCTTTTGGTGAAATAGCTCCCTCTGTCAATTTAGCACCACATGAGACAGTATCTCCTTTTTCAACACAAAGTTTAGCTCCATAGTTAGTAACATGTTCTTTAGTTTCAACTTTGTTAGTAATACTAATCTTAAATTTACCATGATCTTCAGCAATTTTTGTTACTTTACCATCTATTTCAGCAATAGTTGCTTTACCTTTAGGATTTCTAGCTTCAAATAGTTCTTGAACACGAGGAAGACCTTGAGTAATATCTTCTCCACCAGCAACACCTCCAGTATGGAAAGTACGCATGGTTAATTGAGTACCTGGTTCACCAATAGATTGAGCAGCCATAACTCCAACCGCTTCACCTATTTCTACTACATTACCAGTAGCAAGGTTACGGCCATAACATTTACGACAAACACCTTTTTCAGTATTACAGGTAAGAATTGATCTAATTTCAACCTCTTCAATACCTGCAGCAATTATTTTATCGGCAATAGATTCAGTAATAAATTCATCTTTGTCAACAATTACCTCTTTTGTCTCAGGATTAATTACTTTTTTGCTAGTATAACGACCAACTATACGATCATATAAGCTTTCAATAATAGCACCTGTTTTTTCGTTAATAAAGGCACGAGCAACAACTCCTTGATCAGTTCCACAATCATCTTCTTTAACGATTATATCTTGTGATACATCAACAAGACGACGAGTCAAGTAACCAGAGTCAGCAGTTTTCAAAGCAGTATCAGCACTACCTTTACGAGCAGAGTGAGTTGATAAGAAGAATTCTGATACAGATAGTCCTTCTTTAAAGTTAGAAATTACTGGAATCTCAATTGGATCTCCATTTGGCTTCTGCATCAATCCACGCATACCAGCAACTTGGGTGAACTGAGAAATACTACCACGAGCTTTAGAGTGCATCATGATGAAAATTGGATTATCAACTTGTTTTTCTGATATATCTTCAAGTTCAGCTTGAACTTTATCTTTTACTCCATACCATGTTTCAATTACTTTTTCGTGACGCTCACTTTCAGTAATTAAACCTCTTGTATATTGTTTATTAATTTTATTGACTAAAGCTTGTCCTTCATCGATATATTCTTGTTTATGTTCACTAGTTACAACATCACTCATAGAAATAGTTATACCAGCAATTGTTGAATAGTAGAAACCTAAATCTTTCATCTTATCAAGCATTTCTGAGGTTTCAGTCGTTTTATAACGTTTGAAAACACCTGCAATTACTTTTTCAAGAGTTCCTTTAGCAAAAGGTTTAACTAAAGGCATTTTACTAATTTCTTCTTTAATATTAGCTCCTTTATTTAAGAAATACTTATTAGGAGTAATATTTTGGATATTATCATCTGTTGGTTCATTAATATATGGGAAAGAATCTGGTAAGATTTCATTAAATTTAATTTTACCAACCGTAGTTACTAGATATTTACCTTTTTGACTATCAGTAAAAACTTTATATTTGAAAGAATTAACAGGAATAGCAATCCTAGTGTGGAGAGTTATTTCTCTTCTTTCATAGGCCATTAAAGCTTCTTTAGAGTCTTTGAATACTCTACCTTCACCATCTTCTCCAGCTTTTTCCATGGTAATGTAGTAATTTCCTAACACCATATCTTGGGCTGGGGTAACGATTGGTTTTCCATCAGATGGTTTTAAGATATTTCCTGAACCTAACATTAAAGTTCTTGCTTCAGCTTGAGCCTCTTCAGATAAAGGAACGTGAACAGCCATTTGATCACCATCAAAATCAGCATTGAAAGCAGGACACACTAACGGATGTAGTCTAATTGCTTTACCGCCAACAAGGATTGGTTCAAAAGCTTGAATTCCTAAGCGGTGTAGAGTTGGCGCTCTATTTAGAAGAACAGGATGCTCTTTAATTACATCTTCAACAACGTCCCAAACAACAGGATCACGATTTTCAATTAAACGTTTAGCTGCTTTAATATTATGAGCAATATCTCGTTCAACTAATCCATGAATAACATGGGGTTTGAATAGTTCAAGAGCCATTTCTTTAGGAATACCACATTGATACATCTTAAGAGATGGTCCAACTACAATAACAGAACGACCAGAATAGTCAACACGTTTTCCTAGTAAGTTTTGACGAAAACGGCCTTGTTTTCCCTTTAACATACTTGAAAGTGATTTCAAAGCACGATTTCCAGCACCTGTAACACTTCTTCCACGACGTCCATTATCAAATAAGGCATCAACAGCTTCTTGAAGCATACGTTTTTCATTTTGAATAATAATACTAGGAGCTCCTAAATCGATTAATTTCTTTAAACGATTATTACGATTTATAACACGACGATATAAATCATTTAAGTCGCTAGTAGCAAAGCGACCACCATCCAATTGAATCATTGGACGAAGTTCAGGTGGTATTACTGGAATACAATCTAAAATCATCCATTCTGGTTTTTGATTAGAACGATAGAAAGCATCAAGAACATCTAATCTTTTTAAAAGTCTAGTTCTCTTTTGACCTTGGGCAGTTTCTAGCTCTTTATTTATTTCATCTATATCGTGTTTTAAATCTACTTTTTTAAGAAGTTCTTTAATTGCTTCAGCACCCATACCAACTTTAAAGCCATTACCATATTTTTCGTAGTAAGCACGGTATTCTTTTTCTGATAATGTCTGTTTATTTTCTAGTGGAGCATTACCTTTATCAATTACAACATAACTAACAAAGTATAATACCTCTTCTAGATCTCTTGGACTCATATCAAGAACAAGTCCCATTCTTGATGGCACACCTTTAAAGAACCAGATGTGAGAAACAGGACTAGCAAGTTCAATATGTCCCATTCTCTCACGTCTAACTTTTGATTTTGTTACTTCAACACCGCAACGGTCACAAACAATATTTTTATAACGAACACGTTTGTATTTTCCACAGGCACATTCGAAATCTTTTGTTGGTCCAAAGATTTTTTCACAGAATAAGCCATCACGCTCAGGACGTAGTGTACGATAGTTAATAGTTTCTGGCTTTTTAACCTCACCATAAGACCATTCACGAATTTTTTCAGGAGAAGCGATACCAATTCTTATGGCATCAAATTTATTTACTTCCATCATTATTCATCATCTCCTTCAATATTTTCTATTTCATCTAGGTCATCAAGAGGAAAATCTTCTTCCTCATCATAATCGTCTAAATCATCTTCCTCAGTAGCTAAAGTTTCTTCCTCTTCAGCTTCAACGGCAGTTTCTACTGGTTTTAGATCATCTATTTTGTTAATGTTCAACTCTTCATTTAAAGGTTCGGTATCATCATCATTTTCTTCTATTTGTTTTAATCCTAAAGAGACACCATCTTCATTGATAATAGATATATCAAGTCCTAAGGCTTGGAACTCTTTCATTAAAACCCTAAATGATTCAGGTACTCCAGCTTGATTGATTTCTTCACCTTTAACAATTGACTCATAAACTTTAACACGACCAACAACATCGTCAGATTTAACGGTCATCATTTCTTGTAGAGTATAAGCAGCACCATAAGCATATAGGGCCCAGACCTCCATTTCACCAAAACGTTGACCACCAAATTGAGCTTTACCTCCAAGTGGTTGTTGTGTTACTAAAGAGTAAGGTCCGGTACTTCTAGCATGAAGTTTGTCATCTACCATGTGGTGTAGTTTAATCATGTACATAACACCAACAGAGATACGGTTATCGAATGGCTCTCCAGTACGTCCATCATATAAAATAGTTTTACCATCTTTATCCATTCCAGCTTCAGCCATAATTTCTTCAATATCAGAAATATGGGCTCCATCGAAAACTGGGGTAGCAATATGAACACCTAACTTCTTAGCAGCCATTCCCATGTGTAACTCAAGGATTTGTCCTAAGTTCATACGAGAAGGAACACCTTGTGGATTAAGCATAATATCAACAGGGCGGCCATCTGGTAAATATGGCATATCTTCTTGCGGTAAGATTAAAGAAATAACACCTTTGTTACCATGACGTCCAGACATTTTATCACCAACTTGAATCTTACGTTTTTGAATAATATATACTCTAATTACTTTAGATACACCAGCTGGTAATTCATCGTTATCTTTGCGAGAATAGATTTTAATATCATGAACGATACCATCTCCACCATGTGGAACACGTAAAGAGGTATCACGTACTTCACGTGTTTTTTCACCAAAGATAGCATGTAGTAATTTTTCTTCGCTTGTTAATTCTGCCATACCTTTTGGAGTTACTTTACCAACAAGAATATCGCCTTCTTTTACCTCTGTACCAATGGTAACAATACCATTTTCATCAAGATTCTTCTTAGCTTCTTCACTAACATTAGGAATATCACGAGTAATTTCCTCTGGCCCTAATTTAGTTTCACGACATTGCATTTCATAATCTTCTAGATGTAATGAAGTATATTTGTCATCCTTAACAAGATTCTCATTTAATATTACTGCATCTTCATAGTTATAACCATTGTAAGTCATGAAAGCAACAACAACATTTTTACCTAAAGCAAGTTCACCGTTATCACAACTATTACCATCGGCAATAATATCACCTTTAGTTACTTTATCTCCTACTCTAACAATTGGTCTTTGATGTGAGCAGATACTAGAGTTTGCTAATTCAAAGTTTGCTAAGTAGTAAGTATCTTTACCTTTGGCATTAGCAACAATAATTTTCTTAGCATCAACATAGTCAACAATACCATCAGCTTTAGCAATAATACAAACACCTGAGTCTTTAGCAGCGATGTGTTCAACACCAGTACCAATGAATGGTGCTTCTGTTTTTAATAATGGCATAGCTTGACGTTGCATGTTAGCTCCCATTAGGGCACGAGTTGCATCATCATGTTCTAGGAAAGGAATACAACTTGTCGTAACTGATACAACTTGTTGAGGTGAAACATCAATGTAATCAACTTGTTCAGGTTTAGCAAGAATATTTTCATCTTTAAATCTAGCTGCTACTTGATTGTCAATAATTACATTATTTTCATCAGTAGTGACAGTTGATTGAGAAATAATATAATCTTGTTCTTCATCTGCAGTTAAGTAAACAACCTCATCAGTAATTTTACAGTTTTCCACTTTACGATATGGAGTCATAATGAAACCATATTCATCGATCTTAGCATAACTTGCCAAAGAGGTAATAAGACCAATATTTTGTCCTTCTGGAGATTCAATTGGACAAATTCTACCATAGTGAGAGGCATTAACGTCACGAACCTCAACACCAGCACGATCACGAGAAAGTCCACCTGGTCCTAAAGCAGAAAGACGACGTTTGTTAGTAAGTTCAGCGATAGGGTTAGTTTGGTCCATAAATTGTGATAATTGTGAAGAACCAAAGAACTCTTTCATAGCGGCGGTAACCGGTCTTATATTAATTAAAGTTTTAGGTGTTACCTCTTCCATTTCTTGAGTAGTCATGCGCTCACGAATAACTCTTTCCATTCTAGAAACACCAATACGGAATTGATTTTGAAGAAGCTCGCCTACTTGTCTAACACGACGATTTCCTAAGTGGTCAATTTCATCAAAATTACCTACACCATGTAAAAGATTTAAATAGTATGATGTTGCAGCATATACATCAGAGATAGTTAAACGTTTTGAATCAATAGTTTGATCGTTACCGATGACAATAAGTTTTTGTTTTTTATCATTAGGATCAAAAATTGTAACTTTTTGAATTTTATTGTAAGTATCTAAATCTTCATTAATTTTAACTTCGCAAACACCATAACCATTAGCAAAAACCTCTTTTAAGTTATTTAAAATGTCTTTTGTAACAACTGTACCTGTTGGATAAATGATATTACCATCTACAATAATATCTTCTGCTAAAGTTTGATTTAAAAGACGGTCAACAATATTTAACTTACGATTAAATTTATAACGTCCTACTTTAGCTAAATCATATCTAAATTCATCAAAAAATCTTGTAATAATGTGGTTCTTGGAAGAATCAAGAGTAGCAGGCTCTCCTGGTCTTAATTTTTCATATATTTCAATTAAAGCTTCATCTAAGTTTTTAGTTGAATCTTTTTGGATAGTATTTTTTAAGTAATCATCTTCCCCAAATAAAGCAAGAATATCTTCATCACTAGAAAGTCCAAATGCTCTTAAGAGAGTTGTTAGGGTTACTTTTCTAGTTCTATCTATTCTTACATATAAAACATCACGAGCATCCGCTTCAAATTCTAGCCAAGTACCACGAGTTGGAATAATTTGCGATGTAATTAATTCACGACCATTTTTATCTATTTCTCTATTAAAATACGCACTAGGCGATCTAACTAATTGTGAAACAATAACACGTTCTGCTCCATTGATAATAAAGGTAGCACTGTCAGTCATAATTGGCATATCACCTAAGAAAATCTCTTGTTCTTTAACCTCTCCTGTTTCACGATTAAAAAGACGCACTTCAACTTTTAGTGGTGCCGCATAGGTAGTTTCACGATCTTTACTCGCTTTAATAGAATATCTTGGTTCATCAAAATGATAATCACCAAACTCTAGTGATAAAGTTCCTGAAAAGTTTTCAACTGGGAATAAATCTTCAAATACTTCCTTGATGCCAGTTGTAATAAACCAATCATATGATTTTTTTTGGACTTCAAGCAAATCTTTTAGTTCATAAGTATTTCTAATTTTTGAATAATTTCTTCTTTCTCTTTTTTTACCATATTTTACAATTTTATATGACACGCAAATTCACCCCAATACCATAGTTTTCTTTATTTTATTATTAAAAATAATACGTTGCCAATTTATATTATTAACATAAATTCTTCAACAAGTCAATAATTTTTCATTAGTTTTCAACAGTTTTTAGCTTTAATGATATAAAAACCTTTACTTTTGTTTATGATAGTTACATCATATTCTTTTTTTAAGTCAGCTATTGTCGATTTAGCTCCTTGTTCTTTACGAATAACAAGATATAGAGTACCACTTTTCTCTAAATATTCTTTAGCTTTAAAAAGAATTTCATAAACTATTTTTTTACCTGCCCTAATTGGCGGGTTAGTGATAATAGTTTGATATTTTTTAGTAATCATAGAATAGCAATCACTATAGAAAGCAGTAGTATTTTGACAATTATTCTCTTTGACATTTTTTAGGGTTAAATGAATAGCTCTTTTATTAACATCAATCATATCGGTTTGGCAATTTGTCAATTTATTAATAACAATTCCTAAAACGCCATAGCCGCAACCAACATCTAAAACATTTCCCTTTATATCTTGATATGGCAAACTTTCTAAGAGTAATCTACTACCATAGTCCAATCCTTTCTTGGCAAAAACACCATTGTCAGTGTAAAAAATAAATTGTTTATTGAATAAGGTGGTAGTGGTTTTTTTTAAATTACTAGCCAAAGTCTGATCATTTTCAAAATAATGACTCATTAGCAACACTCCAAACAAAGAAAGAGACAACTATTTACAATAAATGTATAGTTGTCTCCTTTCGTGATGTTATAGTACAGCATTTTTATCATTTAGTCAATATTTTTTCACACTTTTTTACCATTTAAGATATATTTGTCAGAAAAGTTGTCTAATTATTATGATTATTAGGGTAATTAGAAGGTATAAAGTTGCTAGCATAAAGAGTAAGTAAGTTATAACATGGTGGTTTAAAAGTTTGGCTTTGATATATGTTCCTGTCTTTTTTATAATGAATAAACAGAAAGCAAGTAAAAGTGGAACAAGCAGTAATAGTAAATAAAAACCAGTGTTATTACTACTCATTAGTTCCAAAAAGAATGGAAAACCAAGACTAATAAAGATGAAAATAGCAAAATAAATATTTAGGATTAATGAGGTAAGAGAAATTTTACGATAGTAGGGATAGATTACGAGAGGTGTAAATATCAAAATCCATAGTGAATAATTGGTCATTATTTGAAAGAGAAATGATTCAGTTTCCAATTTTGTAAAATAATAAATATTTAGGAAATAAGCGATAGCAAAAATTATTATAGCCAATACTAATAAGGGAAGCTCTTTAATAAGACTCTTAGGTGAAGTTTTAAGATCTTGAAAAAAACTATCAATTACTTTCTCTTTAAGTTCTTTCATTTCAATATCTTTATATGTATTCCTATTTACAGCACCACAATAGGGACAGCTAAATAAACTGTTATTATATTCTTTTTTACAATTAGGACAAATCATTTTAATCACCTTTTTCTAAATTATAGCAAGAAAAAAGGACTTATTAAAGTCCTAATGTGGCTACTTATTTAATTTCAACAGTAGCGCCAGCTTCTTCTAGTTTAGCTTTAATTTCATCAGCTTCTTCTTTAGAAATGTTTTCTTTAATTGGTGTTCCTGGATTATCAACTAAATCTTTAGATTCTTTTAATCCTAAACCAGTAATTTCACGAACTACTTTAATAACTGCAACTTTAGCAGCTCCAGCTTCAGCAATTGCAATACTAACTGTTGCAGGAGCAGCATCTTCTGCAGCACCAGCAGCAGGAGCAGCAACGGCTACAGCTGATGGATCAACACCAAATTCCTCCTTCATTGCGTCTACTAATTCTTTAATTTCTAAAAGATTCATTTCTTTTAATGAGCTAATAAATTCTTCTTTTGTTAATTTTGCCATTTTATATTCCTCCTATTTTACTTTTCTTCTTTTTGTTCACAATATAAGTTTAAGCAGATAGATAGGTCGCGAACAAGTCCTATCATACCACCAGCAAGCATAGTAAGTAAGCCATCTCTTGATGGAATAGTTGCATACTCTGCAAGTTTTTTGTTATCAGCAATTTCACCATCAACATAACCTATTTTTAAGATTAAAGCTTCATGGTCTTTTGCAAAATCTGATAAAACTTTAATTGGAGCTATTTGATCAGTACTATAAGCAAAAGCACTTGGACCTTCAAGAGCACTAGATAGATCAATGTTTAAATCGTTAAAAGCTCGAGCCATTAAAGTATTTTTATATACTTTATAATTGGCATCAGCATTTCTTAGAGCTCTTCTTAACTCTTTAATCTCAGCATCAGTTAGACCACGATAATCAAATAGAACAAAGCTTGAACTATTATTAACTTTATCTTTAATCTCATCAATAACTTCTTGCTTTTTAGCTAAGATTTTTTGATTAGCCATTTTCTTCCCTCCTAATTTTCTTAGTCAGTGCAAAAAAGTTCTCAGTATACTACCAAGAACTTTTTATTTATTTAAGTAGTCCTCGGTAGGATTTACAAATTACCTACTGTCTTTGGCACTGATTAACGAAATTTCATGTTTATTATATTCTATAAATCTCTATTTGTCAAAAGAATTAATTGCAATTTTAATTCCAGGACCCATAGTAGATGAAATAGATATGTTTTTAATATAGTCACCTTTTACAGTTGTTGGTTTAATTTTAATTATTTGTGATACGAAAGCTTGTAAGTTTGCTAGTAGATCTTCTTCACTAAAAGAAACCTTACCAATTAACGCATGGATATTTCCATAACTATCGGTACGATATTCAACACGTCCAGCTTTAGCTTCAGTTACAGCTTTTGCTACATCAGTAGTAACTGTACCAGTTTTAGGGTTTGGCATTAAACCTTTAGGTCCTAAAACACGTCCAAGTTTACCAAGTAATGGCATCATATCTGGAGTAGCAATCATTGTATCAAATTCAAACCAATTTTCCTTTTCTATTTTTTCTAAATAGTCTTGATCACCAACATAGTCAGCTCCAGCAGCAACAGCAGCCTTAGCATTGTCACCTTTAGCGATAACTAGGACACGATTTGTTTTACCAGTTCCTTTAGGTAGAACAATAGCACCTCTTAGTTGTTGATCAGCTTTTTTAGTATCAAGATTTAAGTTCATAGCTACTTCTACTGAAGAATCAAACTTAGTTATACTAGTTTCTTTAACTAATTTAACAGCTTCTTCTTTAGTATATGCTTTGCCTTTTTCTATTTTAGAAGCAGCTTCTTGATATTTTCTACTTTTCTTCTTCATTATTTTTCCTCCTTATGTGGTTATTCGGGTAAGCAATTAGTGCTCTTTCCTCCCACATAGGCATAACCTATATGTTGAGTATTTATTAATTTTCTTTTGTTTCAACAGCAACACCCATGTTCTTAGCAGTACCAATAACGGTTTTCTTAGCTGCTTCTAAATCATAGCAGTTTAAATCTGGTAATTTAGTTTCAGCTATTTCTGTAACTTGAGCATCTGTTAAAGTTGCAACTGTTTCATTAGATCCTTTAGTAGATCCTTTATTTATTTTAGCATATTTCTTAATTAAGAAAGCTGCTGGTGGAGTTTTTATTACAAAGTCAAAGCTTCTATCATCATAAATAGAAATTTCAACTGGTAAAATATCTCCCATTTTATCTTTGGTTGCATCATTATATTTCGTACAAAATTCCTGTAAATTGATTCCAGCAGGTCCTAATACTGTACCAACTGGTGGAGCAGGGGTTGCTTTTCCTGCAGGAATTTGTAATTTAATTTTCTTTACAACTTCTTTCTTTGCCACGAAAAACACATCCTTTCTTACTCGTTTTCGCGAGTGGTTCTGATAGCATTCCATAATTTTATAGTAGTTATTATGATTGAATTATGAAATTAGTTTTTTCACTTTTTTGCTTCCCACTAATTAAATCTATATAAAAAATTTATATAGCTCTTAAATAATAGCATAACTCTTGTGATTTTACAATACTTTTTATGCTTTTTCAATCTGAGTCAATTCAACCTCAACTTGCGTTTCTTGACCAAACAAATCAACATTAAGAACAATTTTTTCATTAGCACTATCAACTTCTTCGATAACACCATACATACCTGTAAATGGACCATCGATAATTTTTACCTTAGTGCCTGGTTGCAATTCTTTATCAATATCTATTCTACTAATACCCATATTCTTTAAGACATGATCAACTTCACTTGGTTGTAATGGTGTAGGCTTAGCTCCTTTTCCACTTGAACCAATAAATCCTGTAACACCAGGAGTATTACGAACAACATACCAAGCTTCATCTGTCATAATCATTTCAACTAGAATATAACCAGGGAATAATTTCTTAACCTTAGTTTTTTTTACACCATCTTTTATTTCTGTTTCTTCTTGTTCAGGGACAATAACACGGAATATATAATCTTGCATGTTCATTGATTCAGCGCGCATCAAAAGTTTTTCTTGAACTTTCTTTTCATGTCCAGAATAAGTGTTAACGACATACCATTGTTTTTCCATAATACTTTCCTTTCTAACTAAATAATGAGTGTAAAGCAGCGATAATTATATCGATTAAATAAAAGAATAAAGCACAAAAAATTATAAAGATGATTGTAACAACTGAATATTTAATTAACTCTTTTTTTGTTGGCCATTTAATTCTTTTAAATTCTGTTTTAACTCCTTTAATAAAGTTGCCAATTTTAGTAAAAATATTTACTTTTTCTTCTTTTTTCTTTGTTGTTTGTTTTGTAGTATTTTTTTTGTTTTTTGTTTCTAGATTCTTCTTTGTCATACAAATCTCTTCCTTCATTTTTTTCTAAAAGAAAAACACTTCTCAGTGCTTACTTGTACATTATCATAAAGTTTCAGTTAAGTCAATGTTTTTTTACAAATTAGTATTTTATTTAAATCTATTTTTATATTGACAAGACTGACAGAGTTTTTCTACACATTTATTGCCTTGAAAGCCTTTTATGATTTTTTTAGTTTTATCTTTATTTAAAATAGTTGCTAAATCTTCAGCAAAAATATTCCCAAGAGAAATTTTACCTTCATCATCTAGACAACAAGGTATTACGGTGCCATCAACTAATATGGCTATTTGACTTTTTAAACCTTCACAAAAGTTATGAGTTGGTTCTTCACAGGTACTACTAGGCCAAGTAAATAGAAAATCTTTATCCACATATTTGTTGATATCTATTTTAGTATTCTTATTATTCTTGATGTTTTCAACAGTTTCTTCTGATAAATGATAATATTCTTTTAGTTTTTCCACAATTTCTGTGGATTTCTTATCTAAAAGAGAAGATTTTTGTGCCCAAAGTCGGTAGATAATTATCTTATCCTGTGGAAAAGTAGATACTGGTTTAAAGATATTAACAGAATAGTCTAAATTATTTGTTTCGGCATTCAAGGAAATATGTATTTTAGAGAGTGATTTATGACTCTTTAATACATTAATCTTACTTTTTAAAAGGGTTCCATTAGTTGTAAGACTTACATTAATGTTATTATCATCACATATAGATAAAATCTCATCTAGTCTTTGATGAAGCAGGGGTTCACCTTTAACATGTAAACATATGGTGTTAGTATAGTCTTTAATTTTAGTAATGATTAGAGAAAAGTCTTTTATGGTCATTTCTTTTAATGGTCTTTTAGTCTTAGGGCAAAAAGAACAGGAAAGATTGCACTTATTTGTTATTTCTACATAGATGCGATTAAATCTTTTCTTTTTCATCTATCCCTCACTTTTCATTTCGAATAAGATATCTCTTAATTCCATTGCTCTTTCAAAGTCAAGATTCTTAGCAGCTTCTTTCATTTCACTTTCAATCTTTTCAATTTCCAACATTCTTTCTTTCTTCGTTAATTTCTTAGTAGGTTTTGTCGTATTAGTTGTATCAATATTACTGATAACCTCTCTTATTTCCTTTTGAATAGTTTTAGGAACAATGCCATGTTCTTTATTATATGCTTCTTGAATTTCTCGACGACGGCGAGTTTCTTTAATCGCTTTATCCATACTATCTGTAATTTTGTCACCATACATGATAACATGTCCATTAGCATTACGAGCACAACGGCCTATTGTTTGGATTAAACTGCGTTCGCTTCTTAAGAACCCTTCTTTATCGGCATCAAGTATGGCAATTAGAGAAACCTCTGGAATATCAATTCCTTCTCTTAGAAGGTTAATACCAACTACTACATCATAAACTCCTGTTCTTAAATCATGAATTATTTGTAAACGTTCAAGCGTTTTTATTTCGGTATGAAGATATGCCACTTTAATATCAAGATCTTTTAAGTAGTTAGTTAATTCTTCACTCATTCTAATCGTTAAAGTTGTAATTAAGACACGTTCATTTTTCTTGATACGTTCATTAATTTCTCCAACTAAATCATCAATTTGGCCTTCAGTTTTTCTAACCTCAATCGTTGGATCTAAAAGTCCAGTTGGTCTAATAATCTGTTCAACATAGTGACCATTAGTTTTAGCAAGTTCATAATCACCTGGAGTAGCAGAAACGTATATAGCTTGTTTAATCTTTTTTTCAAATTCATCAAATTTTAAAGGCCTGTTGTCAAGGGCACTTGGAAGACGGAAACCATAGTCAACAAGGTTTTGCTTACGAGCTCTATCACCGTTATACATACCACGAACTTGAGGTAAGGTAACATGGGATTCATCAACTAAAAGAAGAAAGTCGTCACCAAAGAAATCTATAAGAGTGGTAGGAGTTTCTCCAGGTTTGCGGCCAGCCATAGGAGCAGAATAGTTTTCAATACCATGACAAAAACCAGTTTCTTCTAACATTTCAAGATCATAGTTGGTTCTTTGTTCAAGACGTTCAGCTGCTAAAAGTTTATTTTCACTCCTAAGTTCAGCTAAACGTTCTTGTAGTTCTTTTTTTATCCTTTTAATCGCTTCTTTAAGTTTGTCATCACTAATAACGAAATGACTGGCTGGGAAAATACTGATATTTCTTTTGTTATTTAAAACATGACCTGTTAAGACATCTATTTCACTAATACGATCTATTTCGGAACCAAAGAATTCAATACGGTATCCAGTTTGATTTTGATTTGTCGGAATAATCTCTAGGACATCACCTCTTACTCTAAAAGTACCACGATGAAAATCTAAATCGTTTCGTTCATATTGCATTTCAACAAGTTTAACAAGAACATCATTACGATCTATTTCTTCACCTACTCTTAAAGTTAGCATTTTCTTTTTGTATTCTTCAACTTCGCCAATACCGTAGATACAGGAAACACTAGCGACAACAATAGTATCTTTTGATGATAGTAAAGCAGAGGTAGCAGCATGACGTAATTCATCGATTTCATCGTTTATAGATGAGTCTTTTTCGATATAAGTATCAGTACTAGGAACATAAGCTTCTGGTTGATAGTAGTCATAGTATGAAACAAAGTATTCAACATTATTTTCAGGAAATAACTCTTTCATTTCAGAATATAATTGTCCTGCTAGAGTTTTATTATGTGCAAGGATTAAGGTCGGTTTATTAACCTCGGCGATGACATTGGCCATAGTAAATGTTTTACCAGTACCAGTTGCTCCTAGTAAAACTTGTTCTTTCTTACCTTCTTTAATTCCTTCAACTAGTTCTTTTATGGCTTCTGGTTGATCACCACTGGGCTTAAACTTTGATACTAATTTGAACATATTTTCCCTCCTTTTTTACTAATAAAAAGTTATTTTTATTTATTCGTATTTTAGGATGATTTTTACTAGAAAACGAATAAAAACGTCTTTCGGCCACAAATTTACTAGATAACACTAAATAACACTAAATAAACTTGGTAACTTATTCTAACACTTATTTTACAATAAAGCAAGAAACTTATGCTAGTAGTCTCTTGTCACAACTTTATATTAATATTATCTGATTTACTATAATATTTTAAGCAGTATTTCTCCCACATAGGCACAAACTCCTAGAGCAATGCCTATATTTAATGATTATAGAAATACTGCTTAAAAAATCTTAATCATTAGACATCTTGCGAAACTCAATTAAAGTCCAAAATTGTAAAGAGAACAGATAAAACAAGCACGTGAAATAAAGGTATCTATACGATTTCTGTACCGTTCTGCTAAAATTTTGAAAATTTTTAGTTGACTAT
>DVIS01000046.1 GCA_018711135.1 Candidatus Onthousia faecavium | reverse complement strand
TCATATAAAGCATATAAGTTTAGGCTATATCCAACAGCTAATCAAAAGGTATTAATTCATAAACACTTTTGGTTGTGTTAGATTGATTTATAACCATTTTCTAGATTATCAGAAGAATAATGGCTTTAAGAAATCTTCCTGCTTATGTAAAGATTTAAAAGTACTAAATAATGAGTATGAATTTCTAAAAGAGGTAACTATCCTGTTTTTAAAGCTAAAAGATCTTATCAAAGTTATAAAACTAACTGTATTGTAAGTAGTTATAAAAATAATATTTATAGCAATATAAAGATTGATTTAGAAAAAAGACAAATAAAACTCCCTAAATTAGTTTTAGTTGATATAAGAGGATATCGTAATAAAAAAGAGATGAGTAAAAATAAAAGCCTAGCAAAATACATCTTAGATGCCAGCTTTTCCAAATTATGTAGCTTACTAGAATGGAAGAGTAAATTACAAGGTAAATTCTACTATAAAATAGATACATACTATCCAAGTAGTCAGATTTGTTCTTACTGTGGACAAAAAGACGCAAGTTTAAAAGATTTAAGTATAAGAGAATATAAATGCCAAAGTTGTGGAAGAGAGTTAGATAGAGATATAAATGCTAGTATAAATATCTTATTTGAAGGATTAAAGTTACACTATCAAAATTAAATAATGTTTAAGATTAAAATGAATGAATAAAGAGCAAAAAAGTACGGCGGCGACTGTCGGAATTTAAGCCTATGGAGAATAGAGGGTACTCTATCTGTGAAGTAGGAAGCCTTGGAGGTAACGACAAGGAGCGAAACAAAATAAATTTTGTTTCATTTGTTCTGAAAAAGTTGTGTTAAACTTTATGACTGACAAAATAGAAAATAATAACTTTAAGTAATAGATAATACAATTAATACTATTACTTTTTTTAACGAGGAATCTGTGATATAATACGAAGAAGGAAAGGAAGATATTATGGATAAATTAAGTAAAGAAGAAGTACTACATGTTGCCCATCTAGCTCGTATTTCCTTAACCGAAGAAGAAATAGAAAAGTTTAGAAGTGGGCTTAAAGTTTTAATGGATGATATAGATAAAATAAAAGATGTTAAAGGCTATGATGAAGAAATGATGTATACCCCAATAAAAGACAAGGCAAGATTAAGAGAAGATGAGGTTGGAGAAATGTTAAGTGCTAAAGAGGCTCTTGCTAATACACCTTGCAAAAATGGAAATTTTATAGAAGTACCGGTGATGATAAATGAGTAAATATTTAGATTTAAGTATCAAAGAAATACATGAATTATTAGTAAAAAAAGAAATAACACCTCTTGATCTTGTTAATGAATCATTAGATAGAATAGAAGAAAATAAAGACTTAAATGCCTTTATTACCATAAATGATAAAGTGCGTGAGGAAGCTTTAAACTTAGGAGAGGTTGATCCAGATAATATTTTATTTGGTCTTCCTATTGCCGTTAAAGATAATATTGTAACTAAAGACTTAAGAACAACTTGTGCTTCCCATATTCTTGATAACTTTATCCCAATTTATGATGCTACCGTAGTTGCAAAAATAAAAGATAATAAAATGCTTATTATTGGTAAAGTCAATATGGATGAATTTGCTATGGGTTCAACTAGTGAAACTAGTTATTTTGGAGCGCCATTAAACCCTAAAGATAAAACAAGAACTCCTGGTGGTAGTTCCGGTGGTAGTGCTAGTGCTGTCGCTTCTAATCTTGTTCCCTTTGCCTTAGGTAGTGATACTGGGGGAAGTATTAGACAACCTGCTAGTTATACTGGAATTGTTGGAATGAAACCAACTTATGGAAGAATCTCTCGTTATGGTTTAGTTGCTTTTGCTTCAAGCCTTGACCAAATAGGTCCAATGACAAGAACTGTCTATGAGAATGCTTCTTTACTTAACGCTTTAGTAGGTCTTGATGAGAAAGATCTTACTAGTGTAAACAAAGAAAAAGAAGACTTTACGAGATTAATCGGTAAAGACATTAAAGGCATGACTCTAGCTATACCTAAATTTTATGTCAGTGATATTGTTGATCAAGAACTTAGAACGAGAATAGAAGAGGTTGTTATTTATCTAAGAAAACAAGGGGCGATAGTTAATATTGTTGATATGGCTTATTTAGATACTGCTGTTAATCTTTACCAAATTATCGCTATGGCCGAAGCTAGTAGTAACTTAGCCCGGTTTGATGGCGTTCGTTATGGAGAAAGAGTGCATGATGCTTCTTCAGTAGATGAAATGTATGCTAAAACAAGAGGAGAAGGCTTTGGTGATGAGGTTAAAAGAAGAATTATGGTTGGTTCTTATATCCTAAGTGGCGAAAATGCTAAAATATACTATGATAAAGCTTTAAAAATACGTGATGATATTACCAAAGAGTTTAACCGCGTCTTTAAAGACTATGACTTGATTATTGGACCTACCACGACAAGAGTAGCACCACTACTTGGAACCAGTAAAGATGATCCACATAAAGCCTTTATGGATGATGTTTTAGTTATTCCTGTTAATATGGCAGGTCTTCCTGCTTTAAGTGTACCAGTAGGTGTTAATAGTAATAATCTACCAATCGGTTTACATATTATAGGTAAAAGTTATGATGAAGCGACTATTTATCAACTAGCCAGTATCCTTGAGGAGGTGTTTTAAATGGAAAGTTATAATCCTACCATCGGAATTGAGGTCCATGTAGAGGTTAAAAGTAAAAGTAAACTATTCTCAAACAGTGCTAATACTTATGGAATGGCTACTAATACAGCTGTTAATGTCATTGACTTAGGATATCCTGGAACTTTACCAACGATAAACAGAGAAATAATTAAACAAGGTATTCGTGCTGCTCATGTTTTACACTGTGATATTACAAGAAGAATGCATTTTGATCGTAAAAACTATTTCTATCCTGATAATCCTAAAAACTATCAAATTACCCAAAATAGAACTCCTATCGGTACTAATGGGTATGTGGAAATAGAAACAAAAGAGGGTAAGAAAAAAATCTACATTGAAGAAATTCATATCGAAGAAGATACTTGTAAAAGTGCTCATCGCGGTAGTGTTAGTCTTCTTGACTTTAATAGAGCTGGAGTTCCCCTAATAGAAATCGTAACTAAACCATGTATTAATAATAGTGAAGAAGCCGTTGCTTATCTTATCAAATTAAAAGAACTTCTCTTCTATGCTAATATTAGTGACTGCAAAATGGAAGAAGGTAGTATGCGTTGTGATGCCAATGTTTCTATTAGTAAAGATAATAGACTTGGTACTAAGACGGAAATTAAAAATATTGGTTCAATTCATAGTGTTGGTCTTGCTATTAACAAAGAAATAAAAAGACAAGAGAGTATGCTTGCTAAAGGAGAAACAATTAAAGAAGAAACAAGACGTTTTGATGATAAACTAGGAGAAACAGTCTTAATGCGTGTTAAAGAAACAGGTAATGACTACCGTTACTTTATTGAACCAGATATCCCTTATCTAGAACTAGATGATACTTTTATAAATGAAGCTTTAAGTACTCTTTCTCTTTTACCAGATGAATTAAGAGAAAAATACACCTCTTTAAACCTTACTCCTTTACAAATAGAAAAACTAATCGCTAATCGTCCTTTAAACAGTTTCTTTTTAAAACTACTAGACTATGACACTAATTATCAAGTTGCCGCTAATCTTTTACTAGAAGATATCTCATCATACTTAAATAAGACTAATAAATCCTTACAAGATACTGCTCTAGATTATGAACGCTTAATAGATATTATTAAAGAATTAGAAACTGGTGCAATCTCTAATAAAAACATCAAAGAAATATTACCACTATTAATGGAAACAACTGATTCTCTTGCAACAATTAAAAATAAATGTCAAATTGAAAATATTACCGATGATACAGTTATTATGGACATAATTAATCAAGTTTTAAGTGAAAATGAAGAGAGTGTTACTGATTATAAAAATGGTCATGATAGGGCTTTAAAATACTTAATGGGACAAGTAATGAAACTTGCTAAAGGTAAAGTTAACCCTAAAAAAGCTAATGAAATGTTAGTTTCTGCCTTAAATAAGTAATTGCTAATACTTTAATATTATTATATAATAAATATACTAGGAAGTGATTTAATGAAAGATTTAAAAAGATTTATTAAGCAAAATAAAAGAACTACTGTTGTCTTTATTTTGTGTGTAATTTTTGTAATTTTAGTATTTGTTGTTAAACTAGTCTTTTTCCCAGCTGAAGCTACTGCTATCTATGGTGACCGCTTAGATGGTATTGAAGAGGTTGAAATTACAAGTGATCAGGAAAGCGAAATTACAGATGGCCTTAAAGCTAATGAAAGTGTTAAAGATGCTAGTACTGACATAAGAGGAAGACTTTTAAATGTCATGATAACCGTTAATGATGATGTAACTCTTGATACAGCTAAAGGTCTAACAAGTATTGTAATTGAACCTTTAGAAACTGATCAAACTAGTTATTATGATATTCAAGTTTTCATAAAAAAAGATAATGATGATGCAAGTTTCCCAATCATAGGATATAAACATCAGAATAAAGACGGATTTACCTTTACAAAAGATAGATAGGAGTAATTATGAAGAAAAAAACTTTAATAATTTTACCACTTCTCGTTGTTGCTCTCGTTTTTATTGGTGTTTTTATATATTATAATCGTGAGGACTCTAAAACCTCACTAACAGTTAGTGAAAAAGAGTGGGTAGATGAAAATAATAATACGATGATTGATGTTAGTGTTGTTAATAACTATCCTTTATATGGTCTTAATGGAGAGGGAGTATTTTTTGATTTTCTAAATGATTTTGAACAAAATATTGGTCTAGAATTTAATAAAAAAGCTTATCTAAAAGAAGAGCAAAGTGAAGAAGCTAGCTATAGTTTTAGAATTTTAAATAATGAAGAAGAACTAACTAGTAACGATTTATTAATCGCTACAGATGGTTATATAGCAATTGGTAAAGAATATCAGCGTATCAATAGTATTAGAGATTTTTCTAATGTAACCTTTGGTATTTTTAAAAGTGATGCTGCTGAAATTAGTTATTACTTAAAGTCAGGTAGTAACTTAGCTTTTAAATCATATGAGACAATTGATGAATTATTCGCTGCTCTAGATAGTGATGAGGTCTCTATGATTATCATTCCTAATATTATGTATCTAGATAAAACTATTGAAAATAACAGTTACTATATAAACTACTATTTTACAGAAATGAATAAAAAACTTGTCTTGACTTTAAGCGATGATCCTAATGATGCTAGACTAAATACCATTGTAAAAAAATATTTTGAAAAATGGAAAAGTAATAACTATGTAGATGAATATAATGCTTCCTACTTTAATTATTATCTAACTGAAAACAATGTCTCTTCTAGTGAAGAAACAGAACTAGTTAAGAAAAACTATGTTTACGGTTATGTTTCTAACTATCCATATGAGGTTTTAGTTGATGGTAAAGTAAGTGGTATTGCTGGTGAATACTTAAATAGAATGAGTAGACTTACTAATATTACCTTTACTTATAAAGAATACTCTAGTAAAGAAGCATTAAGAAAAGCAATTGAAAAAGGAGATGTTGATATCTATTTTGACTACTATAACTTTAGTGGTGAAAATACTGATTATAACCCAACTATTTCGACATTTGTTGAAAAATACGTTGTTCTAGGTAAAAGAGACGATAACCATATCATTAACTCCTTTGAAAGTTTAAAAGACCAAGATATTATCATGATAGGTAATACCTCACTTTATAACTATTTTGAGAATAATAGTCGTAGTAATATTACAACCTATGATTCTAATAGTGACCTTGTTAAAAATGCTGTTGATAATCTAATTATTGTTGATAAAGAGGTATATAATCTATATAAAAATCAAACCTTTAAAGACTTTGATGTTTTATATGAAGATAATATGATGAATGATTATAAATTTATGGTAAAGAATAATAATAAGACTTTCTATAATCTATTCAATTATATAATTACAACTAATTCCTATTATAATTACCGTAATAACGGTTTAGTTGATATTAATAGATCATTACTAGAAAGAAGTAGTTTTATGGGCTTATTCTTAATTATTCTATTAATTGTTTCAATACCATTAATTACTTTAGGAATTCTATATTTGTATTTTAGATATAAAAGAAAAGTTAAGAAAGTTAAAAAAGAAGATCGTCATAAGTATACAGATTTATTAACATCACTTAAGAATAGAAATTACTTAAATAAAAAAGCTCCTGAATGGGAAGCTAGTAAAGTTTATCCACAAGCTGTAGTTATTATTGATCTTAATAATGTTAAATATGTAAATGATAACTATGGTCATGAAGAAGGAGATAAATTAATTGTTACGGCTGCTTCTATGCTTGTTAATACCCAACTTGAAAATAGTGAGATTATAAGAACTGATGGTAATGAATTCTTAGTTTATCTTGTTGGTTATAGTGAAAGACAAGTAGCAACTTATACAAATAAACTTGAAAAAGAAATGAAAGGTTTACCACATGATTTTGGAGCAAGCGTTGGTTATAGTATGATATTAGATGATATTAAAACTTTAGATGATGCTATTAATGAAGCCACTTTAGAGATGATGACAAAAAAACAAGGATTGAAGTAGGGGATAAAGATGAAGAAAAGTAAGCGATTAAAAATCTTTTTAAGAAAAGTCATTTCCATAATTAGATTACCAGAAATGCGGATTTTACCTGGTCAGCTTGCTTTTTTTCTTGTTATTTCAATTATTCCTTTAATGACTTTAGTAGGGGCAATAGGTAGTGAGTTTGGGTTTCCTACTGCCTCTATTAAAGATCTTTTAGAATCTGTTATTCCGAGTAATGTTCTTAGTTATTTAATACCAGTAGCAGAACAAGATTTCTTAAACTTTAATGCCATTGTCTTCTTTGTCGCTGCTTTTATCTTAGCAAGTAATGGTACTTATTCTATTATTACAACCTCTGATGAAATCTATAAAGTTAAAGAGGGTAATGAAATTAAAAGACGTGCCAAAGCTATCTTAATGACTTTTATCTTAGTTACCTTACTTTTATTTCTCGTACTAGTCCCAGCTTTTGGTGATGTCTTAGTAACGTTTATTACTACCTCTATTGATAATGAAAGTATAACTGCCATCATTGAAGGAATATATCATATTATAAAATATCCTATTTCCTTACTCTTAATCTACTATAATATAAAACTGTTATACACTATTGCTCCTGATACTAAAATAAGTAGTAAAAGTACTATTCCAGGTGCATTATTTACTACTATTATGTGGTTACTAAGCTCTAAAATCTATGCTTTCTACGTTGATTATTTTGCTAACTACAATGTCTTTTATGGAGCTATGTCAAACATCTTAGTTCTACTTATCTGGGTTTATATTTTAGCTTATATCTTTACTTTAGGGATGTGTTTAAATGCTACAGGTGTTATTGAAGAGACACTTAAACTAAAGAAAAGTGATATAGATGATGCTAAAAATAATTATAAGGAGGATAAATAAAATGAAAAATACTAAAAAGATAATTATTATTGTTATAGGAGTACTTTTAATACTAGCTTTAATCTTTTTAATCTACTTAAAAGTAGCATTTATTAGTAAAAGTGAGGTAAAAGATATTATCGCTGCAAATATGAATGTTAATGTTAATGATTTATATTTTGAAAGTATTGATTTAGAACTTGATAAAGGTATTTATGAGGTAGAGGTGTATTATCATAATGATGATTATGAATATAAGATAGATGCTAAAAGTGCTACTGAAGGTGGAAGAATTATTTATACTGATTTTAAATATTTTACTAATAGTATTATAGATAATAATAATTCTAATACTAACGAATCTACTAATAATGAAAATGCTTCTAATAGTAATACAACTACTATAACTATGGATGAAGCTAGAGATATCGCTTTAAATCATGCTAGTACTAATATCAATAGCATTACCCATTTAAGGACTGAACGCGATTATGAAAATAACACTTTAGTATATGAGGTAGACTTTATTTACAATAATTATGAATATGATTATAAAATAGATGCTGCAACAGGAACGATAATTAGTTATGATGTAGATAGTATTTATGACTAAAATAATTGAAAATAGGCATACTAATACTAGGTGATAGAAATGAAGAATATGTCTATTTGGCAAGATTATAATAATAATTATAGTTATCCTAGGTTAGAAGAGAATTTGAATTTAGATATTTTAATAATAGGTGGAGGTATTACAGGTTGTAGTACCTTTTATCAATTTAAAGATGACAAAAGAAAAATCGCTTTAGTTGAAAAAAATAAAATAGGTAATGGTGCTACTAGTAGGAGTAGTGCTAAAGTAACATTTCTTCAAGAAGATATCTATACGAAATTAAATAATATTTTTGGTCTAAGAAAAACATCTTTATATTATAAGAGTCAAAAAGAAGCTTTAGGAATATTGAAAGATATTGTTAAAGAAGAAAATATCTCTTGTGACTTAAAAGTAAGTGATTCTATTTTATATACTATGAATAAAGCCAATATTAAAAGAATTGAAGAAGAAAAAAGACTCTTAGTTTCCTTTGGTGAGAAAGTTTTAGATATAACAAACTTACCTAATGGTCTTAAAGTAGAATCAGGTTTCACTGTTAATAATACTTATATTTTTCATCCCTTAAAGTTTGTTAAAAATATTATTAAAAAGTCTCTTACTCCTAATCATTTAGTTTATGAAAATACTAAGATTACAAAAATAGAAAAAGAAGATAATTACTTTAAATGTTATACTGATACTAATATTATTAAAACTAAACAAATCGTTCTAGCTCTTCATTATCCGTATTTTCTTTTTCCTTACTTAATGCCTTTAAAATGTTATTTAGAAAAGTCATATCTCGCTTGTTCTAAAACAGAGGATACTTATAGTTTTAATGCCATTAATATTGAAAAGCCTTTAAACTCTATGCGTTATTATAAAGATTATCACTTAACAGTTTCTTCCTCTAAAAACCTTGCCTTTGGTAGTGATGATATAAAGATGGTTAATGATCTAAAAGAAAATACTAAGATACAAGATATCACTTATCTTTGGAGTAATCATGATTTAATGACTCTAGATCATTTACCTTTAATAGGTTTTATCGATGATAATTTAATATTAGCGACAGGTTATAATACTTGGGGTAACTCTAATAGTTTAATTGCTAGTAAAATTATTAAAGACTTACTTAGTAATAAAGAGTCTATTTATCAAGATTTATTTGATCCTAAAAGAGGATTAAATATCCAAAAACTAATTAATTATCCTCTAAATATCTTTAGTAATATTTATAGTTTTGTAGGTAGTAAAATAAATAAAAATAAAGACTACTATCAAGGTAATCCTTATTTTACAAAGAAAGATGGTAAAAACATTGCTATTTATAAAGATAGTGATGGTAAAGAACATATTATTTACAATAAATGTCCCCATTTAAAATGTAGTCTTGTCTTTAATGAGGTTGAAAAAACTTGGGATTGTCCATGTCATGGTTCAAAATTTGATCTAGATGGTAAATGTATTCTTGGACCTAGTAACTATGATATTGGGTATAAAAATAATCAGTAACTAATTTTCCATATTTATTTGTCTATATCTTTAGTTTTTCAGCAATATTTTGCAAACCATTATAAAAAAAGGGCTAGAGCCCTTTTTTGAGTGTTGTACAATAATCGCTATTCCTAATATTTTAAAATTTTTTTAATATTTTCTCTTTTGTCATATTTTTTATCTAAATTCAATTCTAATTTTTCATTTAAATATTGTATCTCTGGCTTATATCCTATAAATTTATAGAGATTGCCAGTTTCATGTGTACATTGAAACTTTTTAATCTTCTCTAATAAAGTTTTTAATGAATATTTTTCATCAACTTTTTTTTGAAGTATTCTTATAATAATTAATGAAATAAAACATATTAGAAAGTGTGCATCAATATGATCTTCAAGCCTTACATTAATAGGCCTAGCATTAAATTCTGATTTAGTAATTTTAAATGTTTCTTCTATTTTAGAAAGACCTCTATAAATATTTCTTAGTTCTAAATCACTCAAGTTCTCTTCAGAAGTAACTATTGAATAATAACCATCATATTTTTCATCTTCTTTTATTTTATCTTCGTTTAGAGTTAGTTCAGAACCGTTAGAAATAACACCAGTATCCTTATCAAATTTAATATTATTGATATATCCAGCAGCCCCATAGGAAGTTGCCTTAGTATATGAACCGGGATTTTTTATTAAATCTTTGGCTTTTTCAATAACTGCCTGTCTATCTCTTTTTTGTTTATCAGCATATTTTCTTGAGTAATATACCATTTGTTTTTGATCTACAGTTATTAATTGCCTTTTTTTATTTCCTTTTTTGGTTAGACCTAAATCAACTCTTGTAATATACATTTTTTTAGGATAAATACGTGATTTATGTATGAATTTAATTTCTTTATCATCTTCTATAATTGTATCAACTTCATAGTCACCAGATAATACCCAATCTTTAAATTCTTGATCGGCTCCTCTTACAGATTGACCATAAACATAACCATCTCTGTTTTTTTTATCTAAATCTATTCCTGCCATTTTTATCATGTTATTAGAACAGTTAAGTCCTCTATCTGCGACTACTATAATTTTATCTATATCATGTCTTTTTTTAACTTTATTTATTTCTGGAATTATAGTTTCTTTTTTAGACGTATTTCCTGGGAAAACATTATATGACATTGGAAACCCTTGTTTATCAAGTAATAAGCCCATTTCAACAATAGGATCTGGACGATGATTTTTTTCAGGCCCTCTTTTTCTTAATCCTTTTTTTATAATTTCTCCTTTGTCGTTTAATATATCTTCATCATCGTATTCTATTTCAAAATAGTAATTGGTACAGTCATAATAAGAAATTGAAGCATCTCGATTATATTTGTCCTTAGTATTATCCCAGATACATTTAAAAATATCTTCTTTACAATCTAATAAAGGTTTTAAAGAACGGTATAAATCATTAAGGCTTAAATCAAAAGGCTCAAAAAATTGATTTTTATGTTCATAAGTATATTTAATACTTCCTGGATTAAGTATTCTTGAATAAATAAGTAATTCACAAGCTTTAGATAAAGAATATTCAATATTGATAGAAGCTTTTTTAGCTTTGAGAATATCAGAAATATTTAACTCTTGAAATATCTTTTTTAAATAAGCATACCCGATATTAAAAGTATCATCATTGAAATCATTATCTAAATTTGTATCAAATGTAGTAGTAATTTTAGATTCAAATTGTTTTTTTAATTTCATAAGTTCATCATTAAGAAATTTATTAGCATCGCCATGTAATTTTTCTATATCTTCAAAATAACCATATTTTTGGATAACTTTATGTTTGGTTTTATTATTAATTCTATAGCCATCAACAATAGAACAATAAATTTTACCATTAGGATATTTATATTTTTTAATAAATAAGGACATATTATCACTACCTTTATAAGACTATAATATCACATTGTACTAAATTGTACAATACAAAAATATAAAAATATTGACATAGAAAAAGCCTTATACTAAAAGGCTTTGATATATATGAAAAATTGGTCCTATTGAAAAACTCGGGAAATACCTAACAAAACTTGTCTTGTCTTATTTCTTTTGCTATACTTATATCGTAAAGGATGATTGTAATGAATGATGAAATAATTAGAAAAAGTAAAGTTAGTATTTTAAAAAGTTATGGAGAAAATTTTTCAGAAAAAAACTATATAACTAATCCTGCTATAGGTAGAGAAGAAGAAATAAAACAACTAGTCTTAATCCTATTAACTCCTGAAAAATCAGCTATCCTAACAGGTAAACCAGGTGTAGGGAAAACGGCTATTGTTGAAGGCCTAGCTTATAGAATTAAACTTGGTAATGTCCCTAATGCTTTAAAAAATTACCAAATCATAAAAGTTAATACCTCGGCTTTATTAGGAGTTGATCCTGATACAGGAGAAAGTAAGATCCAAATACTTATAGATGAGTTAAAGAGTTATTCAAACCTAATTCTTTTTATTGATGAAATCCATACTTTAATGGGTAGTGGTTCTGAATCTTTAGATTTTGCTAATATGTTTAAACCAGCACTAGATCGTGGAGATATTAAAGTAATTGGGGCGACAACAGATGATGAATATGAACGTTATATCTTAAGAGATAAAGCCTTTGTAAGAAGATTTCAAAGAGTTAGTGTTAGTGAACCAACGAAAGAACAAGTTATAGCTATTTGTATGGGAACATTACCTAAAATAGAAAAACAAACAGGAGCAAAACTTTTATATGATCCCTATGTAAAACAAAAAATAATGACTTTTTTAACTGATTTAACAAGTGAATATCGTCGTATTTATGAAATAGGATCAAGATATCCAGATATAACTTTAACTTTGTTACAACAAGCTTTTTCTTATGCTATTTATAACAATAGAACGGAGGTTAATATCTTTGATATTGAAAGAGCTATAACTAATACAAAAAATGTTTATCCTGATGTTATAAAAAAAGAATTACCTAGATTTAAAGAAGAATTTAAAAATGAGATAAGAGATGGTATAGATCAAGGCCTTTCTAATGCTTAAGTCAATATTCTATTACTTAAGATTATCATCTGTTCTAATATTTATCATCCTTATCTCTTTACTTTTAGATGTTATCTTTTCTTCTTATGTAGTAGGTATCAGTTTTCTTATAATGTCCATTCTTTTTATTATGATAAATATCTTTACTATTCTATCAAGAAAAAAGATTTATAAAGAATTAATAAGCTATAACTTAATATCAATTGCTCTTACTATTTATCTAGCTCTTATTACTTTTAGATATTATAACGAGTACCAACCAAGTAATCCTTTTTTAGAATTAAATTATGATTATTTCCAAACTAATTTTATTATTATATCTTTAGTTATCTTAGGAATAATTTTAAATACTATCTTTATTTATTTTTTAGATTCAAAAGAAAAAAGCCAGTAGTGGCTTTTTATTTTATATCAATATATTTTTTATTTACACTCGCATCAATTTTTGGAATAGAAATAGTTAATGTACCATTATCGAATTTAGCTTCAATACCTTCTTCATTAACATCACCTAGATAAAAACTACGAGAGTATTTACCATAAGTTCTTTCACGACGAATGTATTTTTTATCATCATCTTTTTCATCAGAACTACTTTCTTTTTCAGCAGTTACTGATAAAGTACCTTTATTACATTCAATCTTAATCTCATCTTTTTTAAATCCAGGTAAATCCATTTCTACATGATAAGTATTATCTTTCTCATAAATATCACATTTCATACTATTTCCTTCATCAAAAAATTGATCTAATGCGTTATCAAAATAAAATCTTCTTGGTAACATATCTTTATCACTTTCCTTTCACAATTATGTTATAGCACTATTTTTAGCAGTTGTCAAGTATGAGTGCTAATTATTTTTAATATTTCCAAATTTAGAAAAATTATACATTGTTTAGTCAATTTGCATTCGTTAATGATAAGTATATGTCTAATTTATTTTATCTAAATCTAAATGCAATTTTTTGATTTTGCGAAAGTACAATATCAACTGATAATATTATAGAAATGTAAATCAGTAAATCCAATTGAATTTGTAAATAATTAATGTTACAATATTTAGCAGTTAAAAGTTTAAGGAGTTGATAAAATGCATTTGCCTGATTTTAAAGTTGCTCGTAGTAGTGATAAAAAAGATTATGTAACTAAGACTTATAGATTAAATGAAAAGTATCTTAATAAATATAAAGGAGAAACCTGTTATTTACGTACTTATGGTTGTCAAATGAATGAACATGATAGTGAAAATATCAAGGGAATTCTTACTCTATTAGGTTTTACTTTTACTGATAAAATGGATGATGCCAATTTAATTATCTTAAATACTTGCTCTATTAGAGAAAATGCTCATAATAAAGCTTTTGGACTTTTAGGACGGGTTAAACACTTAAAAGAAAATAAACCTAATATTAAAGTAGGCCTATGTGGGTGTATGGCTCAAGAAGAGATCGTTGTTAAGACTATTATGGAGAAATATCCTTTTGTTAATTTTGTTATAGGGACTCATAACTTTTATGAATTGCCTGAAATATTAGAGAAAGAAGAACTAAGCAATAACCAACAAATAGAGGTCTATTCTAGAGAGCAAGACTTAGTGGAGCGTCTTCCTGTTGTAAGAGCTAGTAAGTATAAAGCTTATGTAAATATTATTTATGGCTGTGATAAATTCTGTACTTATTGTATTGTTCCATATACAAGAGGAAGACAACGGAGTAGAAAAAAGGAAGATATTATTAAAGAGGTAGAAGACTTAGTTAAAGAAGGCTACTCTGAGGTAACTTTACTTGGCCAAAATGTTAATGCCTATGGAAAAGATCTATATAGTGATTATTCTCTTGCTGAACTACTTATTGATGTTGCTAAAACTGATATACCTAGAATTAGATTTATGACTAGCCATCCTTGGGACTTTAACGATAAAATGATCGAGGTTATCGCTAAATATCCTAATATTATGCCTAGTATTCATTTACCAGTTCAATCAGGTAGTAATAGAATATTAAAACTTATGGGAAGACGTTATACCAAAGAAACTTATTTAACTCTTTTCCATAAAATGAAAGAACAAATCCCTAACTGCACTATTTCTACCGATATAATCGTTGGTTTTCCAGGAGAAACAGATGAAGACTTTAAGGAAACTCTAGATCTTGTTAAAGAATGTAAATATGATAATGCCTTTACCTTTATCTATTCTCCTAGAGTAGGAACTCCTGCTGCTAAACTTAAAGATAATGTTAGTAAAGAGGTGAAAGAAGCTAGACTCCAAGAATTAAATTGTTTAGTTAATAAATACTTTAAAGAAAATAATGATAAACTAGTTGGTAAAAAGTTAAAAGTCTTAGTCGAAGGTATTAGTACTAAGAAAAATGAATACTTTGGTTATAGTGAAACTAATAAACTTATTAATTTTACAGGTGATAATATTAAAATAGGAGATATAGTAGAGGTTTTAATTACAGATAGTAAGACTTGGAGTTTAGATGGTTATGTTAAGTAATGAAGAGATTATAAAGAAAGCCTATGATTTAGTTAATATCATCAAAAACAGTGATACGTATAAAGATTATATTAAGATAAGAGCTTTAGTTGCTAAAGATTCTTTACTACTTAATGAAATAAATAAAGTTAAAGCTTTACAAAAAGACTATGTAAAAAGTGCTTACTTAGATAAAACTATTGAAGAAGAACTTAATGAGATATTAGAAAGATTACAAGAAAATACTCTTTATCAAGATTATATTGCTAAAGAAAGAGCTCTTAATAATATCCTTATTATGATTAAAGAAGGGTTAAATACAACTATAGATGAACTAATTAATACTGATTAGTTCTTTTTTTGTATACTTTTGACCTATTTAAGCATAAATTAAATTAGAGGAGGGAAAACCATGGCAAGCTTTAGAGAAATTGTAACAAAGGCAGTTATTGGTAAAGGAAAAAAACAATTTACTGATAACTTAACTTTGCCCGTTAATAATAATCCCACCACAGTGTTGGGGTGTTGGGTTATAAACCATAATTTCACTGGAACTGTTCAAAGTGGAGTTGTCACTATAAATGGTAGTTATGATGTAAATATTTGGTATTCATATGATAATGATACTAAGACTGAGGTGTTAAAAGAAACAAAGAATTATACCGAGACAATTAATGTTCAAGGTGGTGATGATAACCTTACAAATCAAGAGGTTATTATTAGGAGCTTAAGTGGTCCAAGTTGTGTTAAAGCTGAAATAGCTGGTAATAATATTAACTGTATAATTGATAAAGTTCTAGGTATAGAATTAGTAGGAGATACTAAAGTTAGAATTAATACCCTTGATGAAATAGATGATTGGGACGAAATTATGGATAGTGACGAAACAATTGATGAAAAAATTGATGAAGAGGTAGTAGAAGAATATTTAGAAGAAGATAATAAATAGTCCTTATGTTAAGCTTAACGGGACTTTCTTTAAACTGTCAATAAAAAAATATTGACAGTTGTTTTTTATTTCTGTATAATAGTATCAGTTTTAAAGAAAGGAAGGAAATAATTATGGCAGTAAAAATTAGATTAATGAGAATGGGAGCTAAGAAAAGACCATTTTATCGAATTGTAGCAACTGATTCTAGAAGTAGAAGAGATGGAGAATATATTGAACAAATAGGTACATATAATCCAATTAGTAGTGAAAAAGAGGTAAAAATTGATAAAGATATCGCTATGAAATGGTTAAATAATGGTGCTATTCCATCAGATACAGTTAGAAGCTTGTTAAAAGAAGCTGGCGTTATGAAAGAATTTGCTGAATCTAAAAATAAAAAGGAAAGTAAATAATGTCATTAGTAGAATTAACTGAAAAGATAGTTAAAAGTATTGTTAAAGATGAAGAAGCAGTAACGGTTAAAGAATTCCCTAGTGAAAATGATCAAGAAATTATCATTGAGGTATTAGTTAGTGAAAGTGATATCGGTCGTGTCATTGGTAAGAATGGTACTACTGCTAATGCTATTAGATGTTTAGTTCAAGCTAGTAGTAGTCTTCATGATAACAAATATGTTAAAATTAATATTGATAAGTTTTAAAAGTTACGTTTCTGCGTAGCTTTTTTTAAATTTTGCAAAAAAAATATACTTGAATCTAGTTTCTATTGTATAATTTTAATAGGTGGTTCAAGATGAGTGAAAAAGAGGTAAGAAATATACTTAACTATTATTATGAAAGTATAAAAAATGATAAATATTTAAAAAAGCATTTTAAAGATTATAAAGATCTGCTATTTGGCGTTGAAGAATATCCTCTTAAAGAAGGACCTTTAAGATATTTTAGTAATGATGAGATTATCACTTTAGTAGGAAATTTCTTAAAAGAATATTATCCAGATTTATATGATACATATCTCTTACATTCTAAACTTAAGTTAGCAATCTATCCTAAGAAAGACCTTGAAGAATATATTGGAATGAGTAAAGAGGAAATACTAACTACCAAGAAGAAATTACCACCATTAACTCTTGAAGAAGCGAAAGCTCTGCTAAGTGGAGAGGGCTATTATGATTATATTTTAAAAGATATTAATATTGTCAGTACTAATGATATTAATACGGCCATTACGCTTATTCATGAGTATACGCATAAGATATATGATGACTTTAATAGTAAACAAAATACAGAGTGTTTTTATCTCTATACAGAATATCTTGCTTACTTAAATAGCTTTTATTTTGGGGATTATCTTGAAAGTCTAGGATATTTTTCTGACTATGAAATTAGTAATGGTATTCTCTTTGACAATATTATGGCTGCTAGTGATATTTTTATGCTAATGGATGATTATTATAAAAAGAAGCCACTTGAAGAGACAGATTTTGAACTAATAACAGAATGTCTTAAAGAAGACTATATTCCTCTTAATGACTATCATCATTTAATCGCTTTTCTAACGGCCTTTCATAATTACCAAGAAACTAAAGATATAGATCTATCTAAACGTTGTGATATACTAGCTAAAGATTTAAGTAAAACCGTAGATAGCAAAGTTATGGCTGAAACAGGTCTAGATTTACAAGATAAACGTTTAATAAAAAAATATGCTTAAAAAAAGAGCGGTATATTTTTCTGTAGAAAAACATATTGATTTTAATTGTTTTATCATTTATACTTGTTGTAGGTGATGATTAATGATAAAAAGAGAAAAATATTTGTCTAAAATGAGAGAGTTTTATGACGCAGATTTAATTAAAGTTATTATTGGAATTAGAAGATGTGGTAAATCTGTTCTATTAAAACAAATTATGGATGAACTTAAAGAAGAAAAAGTAACTGACAATCATATTATTTATATTAATTTTGAAGATGTTGAATATTCTTATATTAAAAATTATTTAGATTTAAATAAATATGTAAAAGAAAAAATAACAGATGAATCTAAATATTATTTGCTTTTTGATGAAATTCAGTTAGTAGAAGAATGGGAAAAAGCTGTTAATTCTTTTAAAGCAACCTTAAATGTTTCTATATTTGTAACGGGTTCTAACTCAAAGCTTTTATCTAGTGAACTAGCAACCTTATTATCAGGTCGTTATGTATCTTTTAAAATTGCACCATTTTCTTTCAGTGAGGTAGTAGAGCTGAAACAATTAACAGATAAAAGAGATATTGAAGATGCTTTTAATGATTACTTACTATGGGGTGGTCTTCCTCAAAGATTTGAATTTAAAACTATCGATGCTACAAAAGCCTATCTATCAGATGTTTTTGACGCTATTGTTTTAAAAGATATTGTTAAAAAAAATAATATTAAGAACATTACTTTATTTCAAAGAGTGATTGAATATTTAGCTACCAATCTATCCCAATCCTTTTCCCCAACAAATATGTTAAAAGAATTTACTAAAGAAGAAATTCCTATTTCTACAAGAACAATATACGAATGTTTAGATTATGCTGAATCGTCATTATTAATGTCAAAAGTATCAGCTTATGACATTAGAGGAAAGAAAATACTATCAAGAAAAGATAAATACTATTTGCAAGATTTAGGTTTAGGACAGGTACTTAATATCAATAAGAAAACACAATTTGGTGCTTATTTAGAAAATATTGTCTATAATGAATTAATATATAGAGGTTACAATGTTAACATTGGTAATAACAATGGTAAAGAGATAGATTTTATTGCGACAAAATATAATCAAAAAGAATATTATCAAGTTGCTTACACCTTAGCTAGTGATGATACTGAAGAAAGAGAGTTTTCTGCATACGATAATATAGATGATAATTATCCAAAATATGTTATTTCTACTGACAAGTTAGATTATTCACAAAATGGAATTATTCATAAAAATATAATAGACTTTCTTTTAGAAAAAAATTGAAAGAGGGATTTCCATGGATAAAATTTCAGAAAAAATTATAGCAAGACATTTCTTAATAAGTGTGTATAGTGAGATAGAAAGAGATCCTTTTCTATCTTTATATTACCAAGAGTATCATGACACACTAGAAAACATAAAACTAACTTATGACCGGAGAATTACCATGCAATCTAATATTACTACCGAAGAATCATTTACTCTATTAGGAGAATATTTAAAAGAATTCTATCCGGTCTTTTACGATTATTACCAAACTCATCGTAAGGAAAAAGTAGTTATTTATGACAGGGAGTTACTTTATAATTATATAAATAAAAAAGATAATTTACTAAATTATGATGTTCCATTCTTAACTATCGAAGAAGCTAGGGACTTATTAATTGGTGAAGCCTTATATAACTCCCAATCTAACATTATAATGGCTACTAACTATCATAATTTAAGACTAGCTTGTAATTTAATTCATGAATATACCCATCTCTTTCATTTTTCTCTAACTAGTAATTATGATAACGAATCATTCTTAAATTTATATAGTGAATATTTAGCTTATTTAAACACTTTTTATTTTCAAGAATACTTAGAAACTCTAGGATATAGTAAAGATACGGCGATGGTTTATCGAGATTCAACTGCTATAATAGAACAAGAAATAAATATTTTTAAACTAACTGATAAATTTTATCAGACAGGAGAACTTTCTTCCGAAGACTTTACTAAGTTAAGTAAAGCTCTTGCTAGTCACAATATTCCTTTATTAGATTATGAGCATATTATTGCCTATTTAATGGCAGACTATAACTATAAAACAACTAAAGAAAAGCCTCTAACAGAAAGATGTCTAGATTTAGATTTTGCTTTAGAAAAAATAGTAAATAAAAGACTTCTTAGGGAAACAGGCTTAGATTTACAGGATAAAAGATTATTAAAACACTTATAATTATTGTCTAAAGTGAAAAATTATATTATACTTAATATAGACGGAGGATATTTATGAAAAAGAGAGTTTTAAGTGCAATTATAATGATTTTAATATTTGTGCCTTTATTATTGTTAGGTGGAGTTTTCTTTGCCCTATTTATGACTATTTTATCATTAGGTGCATTGTATGAATTAATTACAATAAGAGAGAAGAAAAAGAAATTTCCTACTTTTATTAAAGTAATAAGCTTTTTACTGATTATTCTAGCTAATGTTTTATCTTTCGATAAAAGTATCTATAGTTATACCATGGACTATCATTTAATAAGCTTCATAATATTAATTTTCTTATTACCTATATTATTAGTAAGTAATAAAGAAAAATATAATATTACTGATGCTTTATATTTAATAGGTTCACTATTATTTATCAACGTTGCTTTTAATTTAATTGTTGTTCTACGTAATTATAGTTTAAATTATTTAATCTATTTATTACTAATCACGGTTATAACTGATACTTTTGCTTTTATAACTGGCAAATATATAGGTAAAAACAAACTAGCTCCAACTATTAGTCCTAATAAAACAATAGAAGGCTTAATTGGTGGGTTAGTAATGGGTACTTTTGTTGCTAGTACTTTCTATTACGTTGTAATTGATCCTAAAATTTCTTTAGCTATTCTAATTTTTATAACTTTATTCCTGGCTTTAGTAGGCCAATTAGGAGATTTAGTTTTCTCAAGTATCAAAAGAACCTTTGGAGTTAAAGATTTTTCTTCTTTAATTCCTGGTCATGGAGGAATATTAGATCGTTTTGATAGTCTAATTTTTGTTATCTTATCATTTATATTAGTAATGGGTGTTATTTAGGAGGCAAGATGGTTACATTATTATTATTCATAATTCTATTAGGCTCAATTATCTTTGTTCATGAAGGAGGACATTTCCTTTTCGCTAAATTAACCGGTATCTATGTCTATGAATTCGCTTTAGGTATGGGGCCAAAATTATTTAGTTTTAAAAAAGGAGAAACAGTCTATTCTTTACGAGCAATTCCTATTGGTGGTTTTTGTCAATTAGCAGGAGAGGATGATACAGAAGATCCAGATGTTCCTAAAAATAGAACTCTACAAGGAAAAAAGCCATGGCAAAAGTTCTTAGTTATGTTCTTTGGAGCGGGTTTTAACTTTATCTCTGCTATCTTAGTTTTATTTTTTATTGGTCTTATCTTTGGTTCGACTTCATTAGACCCAGTCTTATCAAATGTTACGGAAGATTCTCCAGCTTATGAAGCAGGTATACGTAAAGGTGATGAAATCTTAGAAATAAATGGCCATGATATTTGGACAATTGATGATATTTCTTTATATCTTGCTATTGCTAATCCTGAAGAAGAGAATACTTTTGAGGTGAAAAAAGAGAATGGTGATGTTGAAACTTACAAGATTAAGCCTGAAAAGGAAACCATTGATGGCACAGAACGCTATATATATGGCATTGAAATGAAAGGTGAAGAACAGCATGGCTTTGTTAGTGCTTTAGAATATATGGTAGTTAAAACAGGTTCTTTATTTAAACAAATGGCTGTTACTTTAGTTAATCTCTTTACTGGAGGTATTGCTTTAAATCAATTAAGTGGTCCGGTCGGCATTTATGAGGTTGTCGGTGCCCAAGCGAGTGGGGGAATAGCAAGTATTCTTTACTTATTCTCATTTTTATCAATCAATGTTGGCTTTATTAATCTTCTACCACTACCAGCCTTTGATGGTGGACATATTTTATTTATTATTATTGAAAAGATAAAAGGAAGTCCTGTTAAGCCAGAGACAGAAGCTAAATTCCATGCCGCTGGATTATTCCTTCTTATGTTATTAATGCTATATGTTACTTTCTATGATATCTTAAGATTATTTTAAAAAAAGTTATTCATTGCGAATAACTTTTCTTTTTTTAATTTGTATGATACAACTCTTCTTTTAAGATATCAAGATTTTGATTCATCAATGTTATATAATCAGTTTTCGTTTCTCTTTGTTCATCAGTTAAAATTGTCATATGTTTAAAATTAACTGTTTCTAGATTATTCGGATATTTATTAATAAGATTTTGAACATTAGTAGTAACCTCATTTTCTTCATAACTAAATATCTTCGTAATACTACCATTTGCTACTAATTCATCAATTGTAACTAAATCTTTATCAGAGGTATCATCATTTAGTAAATACACCGTAACACCATATTTTTCTAGAAATTTATAATTTGTATCTGTCGCTACAATAGTTTTATAATTTGCATTTTCTACCGCTAATCTAATATCAGCATCAAGTTCAGATACATCTACTTTTAACTCTTCATAATTATTATCAATTTCTTCTTTCAAATAATTATTAGAAACATATTCTTTCAAACCTAATCTAACATTTTGACTCATCATCAACATAAATGAGGGATCAATCCAAACCTCATCCATATCATAATCATTATCTAAGACATAAGAGCTATCAATTATTTTTAAAGACTCATTATAATCTAATAATTCTACTGTTAAATCACGCTCACGATCAATTAAACCAGTATAAATAAACAAATCTTTACTTGCAAAATCCCTTTTTTGTTTATCCGTAAAATTATAGTCTTCTACATCAACTCCATCAGGATAGATAGTACTTATCTTTGCATGATCACCATATAATCTTTCAATAATGTATTCATTAGGATAATTAGTTGTAATTATTTCAATATCTTCCATATTATCACTTTTACATCCTGTCGCTCCTAACATAACAGCACAGGAAAGAAAAGCAAGCTTACCTAAATTTTTAAATCTTCTTTTCATTCTTTTTTTCCTCATTTCTAATAACTGGATCATATCCAAATCTTGCTCCGGGATGACATCTTAGAATTCGTTTAAACCCAAGATAACAACCTTTAATTGAACCATACTCTTCAATCGCTTCAATCATATAATTAGAACAAGTAGGATAAAAATGACAAGCTCCATGACTTGCAAATGGCATTTTCTGATAAAGACGAACTAATTTAATCAGAATCTTTTTCATAATTAACACCTAAACATATTGTACTATAAAATCTTCTCTTTATCAATTTAAAATGCTACTTATCCTAACAAGAAATGTGAAAGTAACATAAAACTAAAGCCAATAACAAAACAAAGAATGGTTATAGCTTTTCTCTTATAACTTAAAGATTCCTTTAATAATTCATAACAACTTATATGAATCATAATCCCAGCGGTCAAAGCTAAAATTATACTCATAATAAAGTTATTGATAATATTAGATAAAAATAAATAAGCAAGAATCGCTCCAAAAGGTTCAGATAGTCCAGATATTAGTGTATATAGAAAAGCTTTAACTTTCGATTTGGTACTAAAATAAATGGGAATAGCAATACTTATACCTTCTGGAATATTATGAAAACTAATCGCTAAAGCTAAAGATAATCCTAAAGACTTATTAGTAGCAGAAGATAAAAAAGTAGCAACTCCTTCAGGAATATTGTGCATAATAATCGCAAGCATTGCAACAAGTCCTAATCTATATAGCTTTTTGTTATTTACATCTTTATAATCTGTTTTAGGTAAAAACTTATCTATAGAAATAGAAACAATAATTCCTATTGTAATAAAAATTAAAAGAAATAATAAAGCTGGAAAATCTTTAAAAATTGTCTTCAAAAGAGAGAAACTCTCTGGTATTAAATCAGTTAAAGATACACAAATCATAACACCACTTGCAAAAGCTAAAGCTAAAAGAATAATTAAATTCTCTTTCTTTAAATTGAATAACACAGGGATAAAACCAACTAAAGTAGATAATCCTGCTAAAGATGACAACATAAAAGCATATAGAAAATTAGACATAATATCACCACTAATTTATATGTTAAAGATTGTGTTAATATTATAAGTAGAGCCAATTATGATAACCTAAATATCTTGTCAACTCGGTAAATATATGCTAATATAAGTATGTAAGCAAGAGTCTTGCATAAAATAAAAATGGGAAATACTTAACTTTCACGTGTTGAGTACTTACCCATGTTAATTTGAGTTTAGTACTTAATCGTTAGATTGAGTACTATTTTTCTATCGATAGAATCACTAAAGAAACTATTAATAAAATGATGATTAATATTAGAAAAGAGATTAGTAAATCTTTCTTCTTCATAACATCAGCCTCCTTCCTAATAAGATGGAGGCAAGTACTCAACAGTCAGTATTTCCTAGTAGCTAATATACTATAAATATATTTGTAATACAATCGAACAAGTTGCATTTTATCAAAAAAAATATATACCACCACCAACTTTCGTGCTAAAATAGTTTCCTATAGAAAGAAGGAAACTATGAGTACAGTTAAGGATGAATTAATATCGTTAAAATATATTATAAAAGAACTTGTCTATGTAATAAAAACTACTAATGAAAGAGAAAATTTTATAAGTGGATATAGTAGTAATCCTGATTACTTAGAAATTGTTGAAAATTATAATCTTGTTTTTAGCCATATTAAAGACCTAAAAGAAGAACTAGGTTTTAATACTGCTACGGAATTAACTATTCTTTGTCAGCATCTGATTCATCGAGGTCTTTTATCAGAAACAGGAAAATATATCAATAATAACATTAGTTATGATCTTATCAATTGTCAAGACGAAACGTTTATCTTTGATTTGTCTTTATCAATCTTTAGGGGTGAGGGTTGTTGTCGTCATACTGCTGCTTTCTTACAACAATTTTTGGATTATTTCAATAAGCCTAATGATTTAGTTCTTACAACCCTTTCATTACATAACGATTATAATTTAGCAAAGACAAGATTATTTCTTAATAACTACTTTAAAGAAAAATTTTTAGGAAATCATGCTATTAATTATGTAAGAGATGAGGATATTAGTTATTTAATTGATATAACAACAAGGGCTATAAGACTCTATACTGTAGGATATGATGACAATAATTTAGCTTATCCATTTAATTCTAAAATAGGTACTGATAGTGATATTGTTATACCTTTATATAAATACAGTGCTCTATATGATAAGCCAAAATCTTTTCAAGAACTACAATCATTAGATAAAAATAAACAAATTACCGTGTGTGATAATATGGAAGATGCCATTATCAAGTGTATAATAAATAAATCTTTATTGGGAGATTTTTACATCGAAAATAAAAAATACTATCACAAAATTAATGAAGCTTATGATAGAATAATTGCTGATGAAAAAAGATTAAGATTAAAGTAGGAGGTAGTTATGAACTATAATTTGGAATGTGAAAAAATATTAGCTAGTATTGATTTAAATAATAAATCATCCTTGTTACTACATGCTTGTTGTGCTCCTTGTTCATCTAGTGTCTTAGAAAAAATTGCTAAATACTTCAACATTACTATTTTATTTTATAACCCTAATATAACTGATTATCAAGAATACTTAAAAAGAAAAGATGAATTAGAAAAATTCATCACCTTAGTTGGCTATGATATAAAACTACTAGACTGCAACTATGATAAAGATAAATTTCTTGAAATGGCTTCTGGTTTAGAAGATAAAAAAGAAGGAGATATTAGATGTTATAAATGTTATAGATTAAGACTTGAAGAAACAGCTAAAATTGCTAAAGAAAATAATTTTGACTACTTTACGACTACTTTATCAATAAGCCCTTATAAAAATAGTAAATGGTTAAATGAAATAGGGGAAGAGCTAGCTTCTAAGTATCATATAAATTACTTATATGCTGACTTTAAAAAGAAAAATGGTTATAAGCGTAGTATCGAATTATCACATCTTTATAATTTATATCGTCAAGACTATTGTGGTTGTATCTATTCAAAAGTAGAAAGACTTAAACACCTTCAAGATCAAAAGGCGGAATAAAAGATTCACTACAAGTTTCTCCTTCTTGAATATAAGCATTTTTAATTCCTAGATCAACAGCATAATCTACTACCTCATCATATTCAGTAGCACTTAAAGTCTGATTTAAAAAAGGATAATCCTTATTATATGTAACTGGTGTATATTGATTCATAATACTAAGATAGACATTATCTTGGTATTTTTTATATACATATTCAATTATTTTTTTCGTATCATCACTAAGCGTTGGTAAAATTAAACATCTGACAAGAATACCCTTTGTCATTAAGCCATCTTTATTAAATTTATTCTTTCCTGTCTGTCTATACATTTCATCTAAGGCCTTGCTAGCAATATTAAAGTAATTAGAACACTTAGAAAACTTTTCCCCTAAGTCATTACTAAAATATTTAAAATCTGTTAAATAAATATCAATATATGGAGCAAGTAATTTTAAAGTCAGAACATCTTCATAACCACTAGTATTATAAACAATAGGTATATTTAAGCCTTTCTCTTTCGCTAACTTAATCGCTTCAATAATACTAGGTACAAAGTGGGTAGGGGTAACAAGATTAATATTATGAGCTTTTTTACTTTGCAGTTCTAACATTATTTCTGCAAGTCTTTCAATTGTTATTTCTCTACCAAAGTTTTCCCCGGAAATATCCTTATTTTGACAATAGCAGCATTTTAAATTACAACCACTAAAAAAGATTGTACCACTACCATTAACTCCAGAAATAGAAGGCTCCTCAAAATAATGAAGGGATGCTCTTGCTACTTTAACCGTATTAGAACTACCACAAACTCCAGTTCTTATTCTCCTATTAATCGCACATTTTCTAGGACATAACTTACAAGATGTATATAATTCTTCCATAAAATCACCAATCTTATCATAACTTAGATGTCAAAGTCTGTAAAGAAGAAACCGTATATTTGAAAATATAAAATACATAAGCTATAATATGAAGAAAGAAGGAGTATGATTATGAAATACTATTGTATAGGAATTAAAGGAACAGGAATGAGTACGTTAGCCCAAATGTTATATGATATGGGAAATAGTGTTAGTGGTTATGATGATGCTAAAGATTATAAATTTACGGAAAAGGGTTTAAAAGATAGAGGAATAAAAATATTCTATGATAATGAACATCCTTTAGATAAAGATACAATTGTTACTTATTCTAAGGCTTTTAGTGAAGACCATAGAGAGATTAAAAGAGTAAAGGAACTAGGTCTTACGATTAAACCATATAATGAGGTAGTAGGAGATATTACTGCAAAGTTTAATACTATCTCTGTTTGTGGAACACATGGGAAAACAACAACTACCTCTTTATTAAAACACCTATTTGAAAAGACGATTGGTTGTAACTATTTTATAGGTGATGGTACTGGTCATATTGAGATGAAAAATGATCTATTAGTAATTGAATCAGATGAATTTAATCGCCATTTTCTTGCTTATCACCCTAAGACTGCTATTATAACTTGTATTGAGTTAGAACATACAGAAATCTATAAAGATTTAGAAGACACTATTAGAACTTTTGAAAAGTTTGCTAATAAAGCCGAGCTTGTTATTGCAAATGGTGATGATAAGAATATTAGAGCGATTAACTTTACGAAGAAAGTTATTTTCTATGGTGAAAATGAAGATAATGATTATATTATAAGAAATATGAAATTAGAAACATCAGGTTCTTACTTTGATTTATATAAAAAAGAAACGTTTATTGGTAGTTTTATGATACCTTTATATGGTAAACATATGGTTTTAAATGCTGCCGCTAGTATTATTGAAGCATTAAACAAGAATTTAGATGTTACTACAATAAAGACCTCATTAACAAGTTTTCATAATGCTGCTAGAAGATTTGCGGAAACTAAAATAGGAAAGACGATTATAATCGATGATTATGCTCATCATCCAACTGAAATAAAGGTGACTTTAGAAGCAATTAAACAAAAATATCCCGATAAAAAATTAACAGTTGTTTTTCGGCCTAATACTTATTCAAGAACATCTGCTTTTAAAAAGGAATTTGCGGAGGTATTAAGAGAAGCTGACAAAGCCTTTATTACCCCAATTTTGTGTGATAGAGAGAAAAAAGAAGATTATCCACCTATTAAATCAGAAGATATTGTTTCTTTAGTGCCTAATAGCGAACTAATAGATGAAGATACTATATCTAAACTTATTCCTTATAAAGATGGAGTTGTAGCGTTCATGGGTTGTGCTACAGTTAGTCATTTAATTGAAAATTTCCGAAAAGTAATTGAATAATTATCATATAGTATGATATACTATAAATGTCTAAAGAAAACGTATAGGACATCTTAGTATAAAACCGACTAAATTAACGATACGGGAGTATTGATGATTGTCATGTTTGTGTTGAAGACCTTTCCACTGGATAGGGATCCTGAGAACTGACTATATACACCCACCTGTACATAAGTATAGGTTTTATCGTAAGTCCAAGACGTTTCTTTGGACTTTTTTTGTATATAAGGAAAGTGCGTTTAAAAAATCAAAAAATTATTAGTAAGCTATTGTTCTATATGTTAAGCTGATTACATCAGGGGAGGTATCAAAGTGGAAGCATATAAAGTATATAAGTTTAGACTATATCCAACAGGTAATCAAAAACTATTAATTCATAAAAACTTTTGGTTGTGTTAGATTTGTTTATAACTATTTTTAGATTATCAAGAGAATAATAGCTTTAAGAAATTTTCCTACTTATGTAAATAAAGATTTGAAAGTATTAAATGATGTTTAAGATTAAAATGAATAGTGAAAAAATAGTGTTTATTGTTTTTAGTGAAATTCAAGCTTATGGAGAATAGAATATATTTTATCTTGAAATTAGGGCTTTGGGATAACAAGGAGTGAAAAAGTTTATTTTTTCTTTATTAGCTAGACAGATATTAGTTAATTATGCTATTCTTTAATAGAAGATAGGAAGGAAGTAATGAAGATGAAGGGAATAAAGATGATGGTATATCCTAAAGAATTGGTGTACCAAATTTATACTAACACCCGTTTACAAGAAGTTACCTGGGGGGGGGTACTTTAGAAGCTTAAGTACTTTCTTTAATCGTGGAATAAGAACAGGATAGAAGGATTCTGTTCTTTTTTATGGTTAAATGAAAGGAGAAAGAGATGAAAAGACTATTATTAAATACTAAAGTATCAAAAATATATATAATAAGTGTAATTTTAATAACCTTATTACTATTAACAAGTTACTTTTCTTATGCGATGTTTACTGTAACTAAAGAAAAGAATAATGCGATAAGTATTGTGACAGGGACATTAAGTTATGATTTGAAAGTAGATGGAGTTAGTACTGATGAACTAGTTGTTGGTCCAAATGAAGAAAAAACTTTTACGATTACTTTAAGTAATCCTAATAATCGTTTAGCAAGATTTAATTTCTATTATATAACTCCAATATTTGAAAATATTGAAATGGGGTATTTAAAGATTAAAGACTTTAATATTCCTCCAGAAGAAACTGGAGTAAATCTTGAAAAAGAAGGAATTGGTGCAAGTCAAATTTATCAATTAAAGGTCATTAATAATAATAATGAGCAAATTGTTATCAATTTAGGAGTTGAGGTCGGATTAGACTATAATGATTTAGCTTTACCAAGTAACGGAAATTTATTTGAAGAGATTTTTACAGTTAATACTCCAGAATTAGATAATAATATGATTCCTGTTATTTATGAGAATAATAATTGGGTAAAGACTGATGAGGCAAACTGGTATAACTATGATAAAGGCGAATGGGCTAATGCAGTAACAGTAAGCAGTTCAACTAGAGATACATATTTAGAAGCAGATATTGGCACTGTAATTTCGATGGATGATATTGAAACTATGTGGGTATGGATACCAAGATATAGTTACAGTATTGGAAGTGAAGATGGTATTAATTACTATGGAAAGCAAGGGAATTTTTTAACAACAATGCCAACTCAAGAATTACCAGGAGAAATAGATATAAAGTTTATAGAACCAAATGTTAAAGATAAAGGAACAGCCAAATATCTTGTAAGTGAAGGAATAGGTGCTGATGATTGGTATACTCCAGATGCTTTTACCTTTGATGGAAAAGAGTTATCAGGAATTTGGGTTGGTAAGTTTGAATCTTCAAGTAGTAATATTGAAGCTTTAGAAAGTGGTATTGACTCTATGAATTTAGATGTTATGATTAAACCTAATGTATCTAGTTGGGATAATATTAATGTTGCTACTATGTTTCAAGTTAGTTTAAAAATGAATAATCCTGGTAATCGGTATGGTTTTAGTACTGATGTAGATACGCATATGATAAAAAATAGTGAATGGGCTATTATTACATACCTATCTCAATCTAAGTATGGAAAGTTAGGTAATGTTAATTTTACTGGAGCTAATAAAGAGGTGTATCAAAATAAATCGGATGAGATAATAACAGGATGTAGTTTGGGGGCACCTAGTGGGGGAACTTCTGCTGATTATGGATGTCAATATACTTATGATGTAGATATTAATGGAACAGGAGCAAGTACCACAGGAACGATATATGGAGTATATGATATGAGTGGTGGAGCTTTTGAACTTGTAATGGCAAATTATAATGGCTTAGTGGAAAACTCTGGTTTTGAAACAATGCCTGAATCTAAATATTATGATAAATATACAAGTGATGATGTTCTAACCTCATGCAGTGGTAATGCTTGTATTTCTCATGGTTTAGGAGAGAATTGGGGTTGGTATAATGATATAAAAGAACTAGTCGATGCAAATAATGCTTGGCAAGGACGGGGAGGAGCATTTATTAGTTCTATACAGGGAGGAATATTTTATTTTGATAATTATGATGATAATGGAATAGCAGCTTATGGTTTAACATTTAGGGTTACTTTAGTTAATTTACAGTAGTTATTATAGGAGAGTAGAAAACAGTTCTATTCTTTTTTTGTAATTTTTTGTTGACATATGACAACTTGTCACATATAATGTTATAGTGACTGTTAGGAGGGATACTTATGCCTAGTGATACCTTTTTAAGACTTAGTAAAGAAAAGAAAGATAAACTACTTAATGCTAGTTTTAATGAGTTTTCTAGTCATGACTTTAATGAAGCTTCAATTAATAGAATTATTAAGGAAGCTGGTATTTCTAGAGGAAGCTTTTATATGTATTTTGAAGATAAAAAAGACTTGTACTTTTATTTATTGGAAAGACATGGAAAGATTCTTGAAGAGACCATGATGGAGGCTTTAATTAAAAATGATGGTGATATATTTAAAATGTTTTATGATACTATCAGTAACTGTTACAAAGCTTTTAAAAATACCAATATCAATTTCTTTAAAAAGTCACTTGAAAATATCACTATTATGGAAGAGTCAAAAAGAACCTTTGGTTTTCGAGATAAAAGACTCTTAAAGAAACTAATTCCTAACATCAATTTAGAAAAATTAACTGATACTGCAAAAAGACATCTTGAACTTATTTTTGCGATTAATATGCATCTTTTAATGATAGCACTATTTAAATTACTCAAAGAAGATATACTTAATCAAGATATACTTAATGACTATTATGCACAACTAGAAATATTAAAGTATGGATGTCTTAAAGAGGAGGAGAAAGAATGTTAAAAATATTTAGATATTTAAAAGATAATATAATTTCTGTTATTCTAATTATTTTACTTTTAGTAGTTCAAGCTAACTGTGACTTAACTATTCCTGGATATACATCTAATATTATTAATGTTGGTGTCCAACAAGGAGGAATTAGTGAGACTAATCCTAAAGTAATTAGAGAGTCTAAATTAAATGAAATCTTACTTTTTGTTGATCAAGATACAAAGGAAGAAATACTTGCTAATTATAATTTAGTAACAGAAAAGAGTTCTCAATATGATTATGATATTTTAGATGAAGAACCAGTTTATGTTATCAAAGATGAAAATAAGTTAAATAGTGATTTAGAAAAAGCAATCTTAATCGATTTCATGCTTACAAGTGATGAAGAAGAAGCAAAGAATATTCAAAATGAAATTAAAAAAGATATGCCTTTGGAAATGCAAGATGCAGCTATTATTGATGTTATTGCTTTTTTACCTATAGAACAGCTTGAAGAAATGAGAGCCAATATTAATGAACAATTCTCATCTATGCCTGATAGTATCATTTCACAAAGTGCTGTTAGTGCAATAAAGTTAGAATATATTGAGGTAGGATTAGATACTGATAGTATTCAAACTAACTACATCATTATTACCGGTCTTAAAATGTTAGGATTATCTTTACTTAGCGTTACTGCTACTATTCTAACCGTTTTATTAGGAGCTAGAGTAGGGTCTGGATTATCAAAACGTGTTCGTAAGAAAGAATTTACAAAAGTCTTAAACTTTGGAACTGCTGAATATAAACAATTTGGTATTTCTTCACTTATTACTAGAAGTACCAATGATATTCAACAAGTACAAATGATGATTATAATGACTTTAAGATTATTCATTTATGCTCCAATTATTGCCTTTGGTGCTGTTAGAAAAGTATTTGCTACTGCTCCATCAATGACTTATATTATTTGGTTAGGAATAATCGTAGTTTTAGTAGTAATCTTTACATTATTTGCTTTAACCATGCCTAAGTTTAAGAAAGTTCAAAAACTTATTGACAAATTAAATCAAGTCACAAGAGAAATTATTACTGGTATTCCGGTTATTAGAGCTTTCTCTAATCAAAAATATGAAGAAGAAAGATTTAGTAATGCTAATATTAATTTAAAGAAAACAAACCTTTTTGTTAATAGAGTTATGAACTTAATGATGCCTTTAATGATGTTAATCATGAATGGTATTTGTATTTTAATTATTTGGCAAGGAGCGCATGCTATTGATAATGGACTATTACAAGTTGGAGATATGCTAGCTTTTATTCAATATGCTATGCAAATAATTATGTCATTCTTAATGATATCAATGTTCTCTATTATGTTACCACGTGCTAATGTTTCTGCTAATAGAATTATGGAAATATTAGAAACTGATGAATCTATTAAAGATCCAGAAAAACCAAAAGAATTTGGTCGGAGAATTAAAGGTTTAGTAGAGTTTAAAAATGTTTCATTTAGATATCCTGATAGTGATGAAGATGTTATAACTGATGTAACTTTTACTGCGAAACCAGGAACAACTACTGCTTTTATTGGTTCAACTGGTAGTGGAAAATCAACTTTAATTAATTTAATACCAAGATTATATGATGTTACTAATGGAGAAATATTGGTAGATGGTATTAATGTTAAAGATGTTTTGCAAAAAGATTTACATGATAAAATTGGTTATGTTCCACAAAAAGGAGTCTTATTCTCTGGAACAATTGAATCAAATATCAAATATAGTGATGAATCTATGTCTGATGAGAAAATGATAGAAGCAGCAAGAATTGCTCAAGCCGAAGAGTTTATCTTAAGTAAAAAAGAAGGCTATAAGAGTCCAATTAGTCAAGGTGGTACTAACGTATCAGGAGGCCAAAAACAGCGCTTATCTATTGCTAGAGCGATTGCAAAAAATCCAGAAATCTATATTTTTGATGATAGTTTTTCTGCTTTAGATTTTAAAACTGATTTTGAATTAAGAAAAGCTTTATATAATTATGCTAAAGATTCTACAATCTTTATTGTGGCTCAACGTATTAATACTATTTTAAAAGCAGATCAAATTGTCGTTTTAGATGAAGGTAAAGTTGTAGGAATTGGTACTCATCAAGAATTACTAAAAAACTGTTCTGTCTATAAAGAAATAGCTGAAAGTCAACTATCAAAGGAGGAGTTAGAAAATGCCTAGTAGAAATAATCATGGACCTTTAATGGGCTCTACCTCTAAAGCTAAAGACTTTAAAGGAACGTTAAAGAAATTAATTAAGTATTTATCTACCTATAAAGTTAGTTTAATTTTAGTTATTATCTTTGCTATAGGTAGTGCTATCTTCTCTATTATTGGTCCTAAAATCTTAGGTCAAGCTACAACAGAAATTTTTAATGGCCTAGTGGGAAAAGTAATGGGAACAACCGCTGGAATCAACTTTGGTAAAATAGCAGGTATTTTATTAACCTTATTAGGCCTATACATTATTAGCTCACTTTTCTCATATATCCAAGCTTTTATTATGAGTGGAGTAAATCAAAAGGTAACTTTTAATTTGAGGGAAGAGATATCTCATAAAATGCATAAATTACCTCTATCATATTTTGAAAGTAAAACTACAGGAGAAATACTTTCAAGAGTTACAAACGATGTTGATACTTTATCTCAAAGTTTAGATCAATCAATTTCGCAAATCCTAACATCAGTTACAACTTTAATTGGTGTTGTTGTTATGATGTTAACAATTAGTCCTTTAATGACATTAGTAACCTTAGTTATTGTTCCAATCGCTTTATTTATGATGAGCTTTATTATGAAACACTCTCAAAAATATTTCTTAGATCAACAAAATTATCTAGGGGAAATTAATGGTACGATTGAAGAGATTTATTCAGGACATACAGTTGTTAAACTATTTAATGGTGAAAAGAAAACTATTGAAGATTTTAGTAAGACTAATGAACAACTTTATAATTCGGCTTGGAAAGCGCAATTTTTCTCAGGTATGATGCATCCAATTATGAATTTTATTGGTAATATTGGTTATGTTTTAATCTCTATTTTAGGAGGATACTTGGTTATTAAAAATAGAATTGAGGTTGGAGACATTTTATCATTTACTCAATATATTAGAAATTTTATGAACCCTTTAGCTCAAATTGCTCAAGTTGGTAATATGATTCAATCTATGGTGGCTTCAAGTGAACGTGTCTTTGAATTTTTAGAAGAAAAAGAAGAAATTCCTGATATAACTGATGTTAATTATGACTTAGAAAAAATGGGTAATACTGTTACTTTTGAAGATGTTAAATTTGGTTATAATAAAAATAAAATTATCATTAACGACTTTAACGCTATTATGAAGAAAGGACAAAAGATTGCTATTGTTGGACCAACTGGTGCTGGTAAAACAACAATTGTTAAACTATTAATGCGCTTTTATGATGTTAATAGTGGTTCTATCAAAATAGATGGTGTTGACATAAGAGATATGAAACGTAATGATTTGCGTAGTTTATTTGGTATGGTTTTACAAGATACTTGGCTTTATAGTGATACAATTAAAGAAAATATTCGCTATGGTGATTTAAATGCAAGCGATGAAGCTGTATATGATGCCGCTATTGCCAGTCATGTTGATCACTTTATTAGAACTCTACCAGATGGTTACGATATGGTTTTAAATGAAGAAAGTGATAACGTTTCCGCTGGACAAAAACAACTTTTAACGATTGCTAGAGTAATATTAAAAGATCCAAAGATTTTAATTCTTGATGAAGCTACAAGTAGTGTAGATACCAGAATGGAAACTTTAATTCAACAAGCAATGGATCATTTAATGGAGGGTAGAACTAGTTTCGTTATAGCTCACCGTCTTTCTACCATTAAAAATGCTAATTTAATTTTAGTTATGAAAGATGGAGATATAGTAGAGCAAGGAACACATGATGAATTATTAGAGAAAAATGGTTTCTATGCCGAACTTTATAATTCACAATTTGAAAGTGTAGCCGAAGCTTAAGCTGAATAATTAAAGATTTTTAAGAAAAAAGATAGGAGATTATTAAGGTGATAATAAGTCCTATCTTTTTCTATATATAATTGGGCATAATCGGTATTTGAATATGTCATATACTTATGGTACTATGTATATGTAAAGAAAATTTACATACAATAAAAAAGGGAATACCTAGTTTTCACTTGTTAGGTACTAATTTAATTATAATGAAATAATTCAAAATAATAAGAAGGATAGTGATTAAACAAAGAAATTTTTCTATTTTTCTCATATCCATTTTCCCTTTCAACAGTATAAAATTATAAGTTTAAGGGGATAGTACCTAAACAACTAGATATTACGTTAATAATGTAGCATATATATTAAAACAAAATAATCGAACAAATAACATTTTATAGAAAAAACAGAAGACAAAAAGTTCTTCTTTTTATATTGCCCTCGTTGTAACAGCTATGCTATAATTTTGCCTGGAAGAGGTGAATTATGCTAGAAATTAAAGACTTAAAGAAAAAGTTTGTCAAATATAATGATAAACATAAAAAAGAAGAGTTCTATGCTGATGATGGTATTAGTTTTAAAGCAAAAGATGGAGAAATCATTGGCATATTAGGACCAAATGGAGCCGGGAAAACAACTTTGCTTAGAATGATTGCAGGTATTCTTGTTCCTACTAGTGGGACAATTTCTTTTGGAAAGTTAGATTACCTTCATAATGAGATCGAAATCAAGAAAAATATTGCCTATTTATCTGGTAATACCAAACTTTATAATACATTATCACCATATGAACTATTAAAAATGTGTGGCAATATTTATGGAGTAGATGGTAGTAAATTAGAAACTAGGATAAAAGAAATATCTAAAAAATTAAACATGGATAGCTTTCTTTATAATAGGATTGAAAACTTATCTACAGGTCAAACCCAAAGAGTTAATATTGCAAGATGCTTAGTTCATGATCCTAAATACTATATTTTAGATGAAGCGACTAGTGGCCTTGATATTATTTCTAGTCAGATTATTTTAGACTTTATTAAAGAAGAAAAGAAACGTGGTAAGATAATTTTATATTCTACTCATTATATGGAGGAAGCAGAAAATATCTGTGATTATGTTATTATGATTAATAAAGGTAAAGTTATTAAAGAAGGTACTCCTATTGATATTAAGAAATCTACTAAAACAACTAATCTAAGAGATGCTTTCTTTACTTTAATAGGAGGTAGAACTAATGAGTAATTTAGGTAATATTTTAAAGAAAGAATTAAGAGAGATGTTTCGTGATAAGAAGTCTCTTGCTATGATGTTAATTATTCCAATCTTGATACCTGCTTTAGTGATAGGAATGTCAGCTTTATTTGAATCAGAAATTAATAAACCAATAACTGATTATAATAAAATCGGTTTTAATTATGAGTTAAGTACTATGGAACAAGATATTGCTAGTAACTTAGATATTGAAATTACCAGTGGAACTACTGAAGAGTTAGAGAGTATGTATGCTAATGGAGAAATTGATTTATATATCACTAAAGAAGACACTACTTATACAATTAATGGTGAAGATAATGAGAATAGTACTTATGCTACAAGTTTAATGGATACTTATTTTGCTACTTATAAAGAAGCGATGCAAACTAATTATTTAGTTACTAATAATATAGATCCTAGTGCTGTTACTGATATTATAACAGTTAATAAAAATTTAAAAGAAACAGAAAATTTTTATGGTAATTACATTGTAAACTATGGTTTCTTATTTATAATTATGGCTATTACAATATCAGCAACTTATCCTGCAACTGATACTACTGCAGGGGAAAAAGAGCGTGGCACTCTTGAAACTTTACTTACTTTTCCTATTAAGAGTAAAGATATAATTATTGGTAAATTTCTAAGTGTTTCCTTATCATCAATTATTACGGGGATTATTAGTTTAATTTTAATGCTTATTTCTTTAGTTTATGCTAATAGTAGTTTTGAAATATATAAAGATACTAGGTTAATGTTATCTTCTAGTAGCCTAATTTTTTCAATTTTAGTAATTATTGCTTATTCTTTATTAATAAGTGGTTTATGTATTGCGATTGCTAGTAAATCTAAAACTTTTAAAGAAGCTCAAAGTGCTTTAACTCCGTTAACATTTATTTCTTTTTTTCCTGGTATGATTGCTTTTATGGCAGGAGTTAGTTCTTCACCACTTTTATCGTTAATACCATTTTTGAATTTTACGCTTGTATTCCAAGATATTGTTATTGGAAATATAGATATCATTAATATTTTATTAATGGTTTTATCAACAATTGTGATTATTAGTTTAGTTTTAGTGGTTATAATTAAACAATATAAATCAGAAAGAGTTTTGTTTTAAAAGTCCTTAATGTTATTGCTTTCTGCTACTTGAACTTATTAAAAAAAAATGCTAAACTTATGTTAGTAATTGTAGTGAGGTGATAATATGGATGATAAGACAAGGTTATTTAGACTAGTAAGCAATGATCAAGCTAAAGTTCATAAAACATTACTTGAGGTTTATAATTCTTTAAAAGAACGTGGTTATAATCCTATTGATCAAATAGTTGGCTATTTAATTAGTGGCGATTTAGGTTATATTTCCAGTTATCAAGATGCTAGAAGCAAAATTAAAACTATTGATAGAAGTAAGATTATTGAGGTCCTTCTTACTAGTATGTTAAATAAATAATGCGTTATTTGGGTTTGGATTTAGGTACAAAGACGATTGGGCTTGCTGTTAGTGATAAAACTGGTTTAATTGCTAGTTCTTTAAAAGTGCTACATCATGATAATAATCCTTTGTCATGTCTTGATGAGTTATTTGCTATAATTAAAGATCAAAACGTTGAAGCCTTAGTTTTAGGATTGCCTAAGAATATGGACAATACTTTAGGAGCTAGAGCTTTAGCAACTCTTGATTTTAAAAAAATATTAGAATCTAAAGTTGATCTTCCTATATATTTAGAAGATGAACGTTTAACAACTAAGAGTGCTGAAGATGTGTTAATTAGTGCTAATACAAGTAGGAAAAAAAGAAAACAAGTGATAGATAAAATAGCTGCTACAATTATATTACAATCATTTTTAGATAAAAGGAGAAAGTAAATGGAATTAAAAGATAAATTTAAATTAAAAGATGAATATGGACAAGAAACAACTTATGATGTTTTATTTACCTTTGATAATGAAGAAACAAATAAAAGTTATGTCGTGTATACTGATAATACCTTTGATGATGCTGGTAATGTTCAAGTTTATGCTAGTGTTTATTATCCTGAAAGTGATAATAATAAACTAGATCCTGTTGAAACAGAAAGAGAATGGCAAATAATTGATAAAATTTTGGAAACTATCCAAGAAGAGGTTAGAAAACAAACAGAAACAAGTAATGAAGAATAAAGGGTAGGGGTGGCAGTATGAAAAAGATGCGTTTATTGTCCCTGATTATTGGATTTTTAGGTTTAATTTTAATTGGGTTGTTTGGATATTATCAATATAATGTAATGCCTGTTGATAACAGTAGTGATGCTTTAATTGAGGTTGTTATTCCTAGTGGGATGAGTACCTCTAATATAGCTAAGACTTTAAAAGATAAAAATTTAATTAGAAGTGATTTTTTCTTTAAAGTATATCTAAAACTTAATAATGTTGGCAATTTAAAAGCTGCAACTTATAATCTTTCTAAGAATATGAGTTTAGATGAAATAGTAAATATTTTAGTTGGTGGTACTATTGATAATAGTGATGTTATTAATCTTACTTTTAAAGAAGGAGAAACTATTAAAGACTATGCTACTATGATTGAAGAGAATACTAATATTTCTGCTAGTGATTTTTTAACAACAGTTAATGATGAGGCTTATTTAACAACTCTTATTAATGATTATTGGTTTTTAACTGAAGATATTTTAAATCCGGATATCTATTATTCTTTAGAAGGTTATTTAGCTCCTGATACATATCAGTTTCAAAAGAGTAATTTAACTGTTGATACTATTGTTAGAAAATTACTTGATGAAGAGGGGAAGAAATTAGCTTCATATAAAGAGATTTTAGAAAGTAATAATATTCATGATATTATAACCTTAGCTTCTATGGCTGAACTTGAAGGTGTAACAGACGAGGATCGAAAATTAATTGTTAGTGTTTTTAATAATCGTCTTGCTTTAGGGATGAATCTAGGTAGTGATGTTACTACTTACTATGCCTTTAATGAAGAGATGGATCGAGATTTAACCTCAGAAATGTTTAATACCTACAATCCATATAATACAAGAAGTAGCGAAATGGCTGGACGTCTTCCTGTTGGTCCTATCTGTAATCCCTCTATTTCTGCTATTATTGCGGCCTTAGAGCCTGCGAAAAGTGATTATCTATACTTTGTTGCTGACAAAAATAGAAAAGTTTACTTTACAAAGAATATGGCTGAACATGAAGCGAAAGTGCAAGAGTTAAAAGAAAATGGTGATTGGATATGGTAAGTAGTAATTATATGCTGATTAAAGAAATAAGAGAATATGCATCCTTAAATAAAATACCTATTATGCAGAATGAAGGTATTGACTTTTTAACAACATTTATTATTAAACATCAAATAAAAACAGTCTTAGAAATTGGAACTGCGATTGGGTATTCTGCTATTATGATGTGTTTATGTAGTCCTAATTTAAAAGTAATAAGTATAGAACGGGATGAAAAAAGATACTTAGAAGCTCTTAAAAATATAAAAAAATTCAATTTGGAAGATAGAATTACTTTAATATTTAATGATGCTTTAAATGTTAGAATTGATGATAAAGTCGATTTAGTTTTTATTGATGCTGCTAAGGCTCAAAATATTAAATTTTTTGAATTATTTGAACGTAATTTAAATGATGAAGGTTATATCATTACCGATAATATGTATTTTCATGGCTTAGTAAAAAAGGATGAAAAAACAATAACGAGTCGTAATTTAAGAGGGATTGTAAGAAAGATTAAAGATTATATAACTTTTTTAAAAAATAATGAAGATTATACAACTACTATCTATGAGGTTGGAGATGGTATAGCTGTTAGTGAAAAAAATAAGTGAGGTGAAAAATATGTATATTTTAGCGGTTGCTGATGCTTGTGATGATTATGCTTTAGCAAATACACTGTCACTTTTTCAAACGGCCTTTACTATCATTTGTATAGTTGTGCCTATTATTTTAATTATAAGTTTAGCTTTAACTATTATTGGAGCGGTTACAAATCCTGATAAAAAAGGAATATTAAAAACTATAATCATAAAAATAGCTGCTGCTCTAATTATTTTCTTTTTACCATCAATTGTAAATTTAGTTATTTCATGGCTTCCTGAAGATAAATTTGATATAAAGAATTGTTGGCAGAAAGCACAAGAAATGAAAGTGCAAATAGATGAGGAAAGTCAAAAAAATAATAAGTGAAAGGATTTAATATGAAAAAAGGAAGAAGCTCTTATAGCTGTCAATTTAATTGTGAAGCTAGTCTTGTTGATAGATTAGTACAAAGTTATTTAAATGCTAATAATTTTATTTATGAAACTAAGAATGGAGAAAGTTATTTTGAGTCAGGGAATAATCTTAAAGGTTTTAAATACTTTAGTTATAATATTTCTGGACAAACACTTACAGTAACTGCTTGGTTCCATAGTCTTTTTGGAGATGCTCAAATTGAACATAATGGACTTGATATTATTGCAATGGAATATCAAAAATCACTGGCAAAATTATTTGAAGAGGTAAGTAAGTTACATGATAATATTACACCTAATAACAGTCTTAATAATAATAGTACTGGTTATAGTAGTGTTAATCAAACTGATATAAATAAGATGCTAAATTCTAGTACATCACAATATACTCCTAATTATTATAATATGAATACAAGTAATAATGCTCAAGATTTTTCTCAAACCTTTAGTAATCAAGTTTCTAAAAAGCAAGAGACGATGGCAGAATTTAGTTTTTGGTTTTCCTTAATAGGGTTAGTTGTATCTATTTTCGGTTATGCTTTTGGTTTTCTTATTAATATAATTATCCTTATTTTAGCTTATCAAGGATTAGATACTAAAAAGGGTGGGAAAGCTAAAATAGCGATTGTTATTACAATAGTTTCTATAATAATTTCCTTTTTATACTTATTTGGTATAATAGGGGCATAAGTATTCTTTACTAAGAGTACTTTTTTTCTTGTCAATACTAAAGTGTTGTGGTAATATTAGTACGAAATTTAAAAAAGGAGTGTTAAAATGCGTGTTTTAATTACAGGAGGAACTAAAGGAATTGGTAAAAGTACCGTTATTAAATTTGCTAGTTTAGGATATGATGTTATTTTCACGTATTATCAAGATCAAGAAAATGCTATTAACCTAAAAAAAGAGTTAGAAACAAAATATAATACTCATGTAACTTTCTATAAATTAGATTTAGCAAAGGAAGAAGATATCAATAATTTAGTTGAAGAAATATACAAAGAAGGTTTTCTTGATGTTTTAGTTAATAATGCTGCAATTGCTAATGATCAAGATTTTACTTTAAAGACGAAGCATGATTTTTTGATGACTTTGGATACTGATTTAGTTGGTCCTTATTTATTAGCAAGAAAAGTAGGCCTTAAAATGTTTGATAGAAAGGAAGGTAGCATCATTAATATATCTTCAACTAATGGTCTTGATACTACTTATCCAGAGAGTATTGACTATGATGCAGCTAAAGCAGGACTTATTTCTTTAACCCATAATCTAGCTAATTATTTTGCTCCTTATCTAAGAGTTAATGCTATTGCACCTGGTTGGGTCAATACTGAAATGAATAAAGGTTTGAGTCCTGATTTTAAAGCTAAAGAAACTGCCAAAATTCTCTTAAATCGTTTTGCAGAACCAGTTGAGATTTCTAACCTTATTTACTTTTTAGCAAGTAGGGAAGCAAGTTATATAAATGATAGTGTGATTAGAATAGATGGAGGGATAAAAAGATGATAGAATTAGAAACAAAAATTGATCAAAAAATAAAAGATCAACTTGAGAAAATAGATGATTTAGAAAAAGAAATAAGTACTAAAGTTTTAAGTGCTTTTATAAAAAATGAGGTGTCAGAACAAGATTTTCATGCTACTACTGGTTATGGTTATAACGATAATGGTAGAGATAAAATAGAAAGGATTTATGCTGATATCTTTAAAGCTGAAGATGCTCTTGTTAGAAATCAATTTATTTCTGGTAGTCATGCTTTAACAGTAGCTTTATTTGCCCTTTTAAGACCTAATGATACTTTACTTAGTATTACGGGTAAACCTTATGATACTTTAGATGAGGTAATTGGTATTATTCCTAATCCTTCTTCTTTAGCAAGTTATCATATTTCTTATGAACAAATAGACTTAATTGATAATGACTTTGATTATGAAAAAATTAAAGTGCTTTTAACAACTAAAAAAATTAAAGTTATTGAAATTCAACGTAGTAAAGGTTATTCAACAAGAAAAAGTTTAACTATTGAGAAAGTTGCGAAAGTTATCAAATTTATTAAGGAAATTGCACCTTTGACTATTATTATGGTTGATAACTGTTATTGTGAATTTGTTAATACTAAAGAGCCAATTGAGGTAGGAGCAGATATTGCCGTTGGTTCCTTAATCAAAAACTTAGGTGGTGGTATTGCTTCTAATGGTGCTTATATAGTTGGGCGAAAAGATTTAATTAATCTTTGTGCAGAACGGCTTACTTTACCTGGTGAGGGTAAAGAGGTTGGACCTAGTCTTAATGCTAATAAAGAAATATTACAAGGTTTATTTCTTGCTCCATCTGTTGTTGCTTCAGCTTTAAAAACAGCGATATTTACTGCTGCTTTATTAGAAGATTTAGGTTATCAAGTAGAACCTAAATATAATGAAGAACGTGCTGATATTGTTCAAAATATTATTTTTGGTAATGAAAGTGATTTAGTTAAATATGTGGGGGCTATTCAAAATTCATCACCGATTGATTCAGCTTTTACGCCAATACCTAGTCCTATGCCAGGCTACCTTGATAAAGTTATTATGGCCAGTGGTTCATTTACTCAAGGTTCATCCATTGAACTTTCATGTGATGGTCCAATTAGACCACCATTTATTGCTTATCAACAGGGGTCACTTACTTATTGTTACGGTAAACTTGCTGTTTTAAATGCTGCCTCTAAATTAAAGTCATAAATAAATATCCTTCCTCATAAAGTGTATTAGTAAAAGGGAGGATACAAATGATTAATAAACAAAACTTATGGTTTTTAACTCTTTTCAGTCTTATCTTAGTTCTTAGTGTTTATTATATAACTATGCCTAATGACCTTTTAATTGCTAGTAATAGTACAACTTTAGAAGAGGGAAACAAAACGACTGAAGAAAATACTGATAGTGATGAGGCAGATACTATCAGTGATGTTAGTGAAGCAGATAGTTTAACGGCCTTAAGAGTTAATTTAGATGAAGAACGGGATAAAGAAAAAACAGAATTAAAAGCTACTATGACAAAAGAAGAAGCAACGGTTGAAGAAAAAAATAATGCTTATGAACAATTAAAAAATTTAGCTGTTGTTGAAGGAGAAGAAGAGAAACTTGAGAAACTCATTAAAGATAATTATAAAATTAATAGTTTTGTCAAAATAGATAATGAAACTATTACTATTGTTGCAGCTAAGAAAGATCATGATGTTACTTTAGCTAATAATATCATGAGGACTGTTCAAGGAGAATTTGATACAAAAAAAACAATAACCGTAAAATTTGAAGGTAATTAGTTCTTTTATCTACAACAAATAAATCTTCTTTCATAAACTACTAGTGAAATGCTTGTATTTGAAAGGGGATTATTATGAGTGGTATCTTGACGGATAGAGAAAGAGAAGTCTTCTCACTTTTAGTGACGGGATTGTCAACTAAAGAAATAGCTTTAAAACTTGAAATAAGTGAAAAAACAGTTAGAAATCATATTTCTAATGTCATGCAAAAACTGGGTGTCAAAGGTCGTGCTAATGCCGTTATTGAATTATTAAAACTAAAAGAAATAACTTTATAAGTACTAATTTAGTACTTTTTTTCATATAGTTAAATGGGTGGTGTCAATTGCTAAAAACAAAAGCTTTACGAAAAATATTAGTAGCAACAGCCAGTCTTTTTATTATCATGACTATTTATTTAATTCCTACAACTGAAAAAACTATTAATACTAATTTTGAATTTGAATATATAACTAATCTTGCTAATTCTTCTATTTATCTTTTAGATAGCAATAAGCACTTAGTTAAAACCAAAATATTACTAGATAACGATGACCTTATTCTTGATATAAAAAGTGTGATTAATAATTTAACTCTTAATAGTAATAGTAAATTTAGTGATAAATTACAAGCACTTATTCCATTAAATACCAAATTAAATGAGGTTAGAGTAGAAGAAGATACAGTCTATTTAGATTTTTCAAAAGAATTTTTAACGGTTAAAGAAGAGTTATCTAGTAAATTAATTGAAAGCATTGTTTATTCTCTTACTGAGTTAGATGATATTAATAAAGTTTATATATCTGTTAATGGAACACCTTTAGATTCTTATCCTAATACTGATAAAAAACTGACTTTACCTCTTTCTCGAGATATAGGAATTAATAAAGAATACTGTCTAACTAGTTTAAATGACATTACGAAAGTAGTTATCTATTATAATGAAAATATTGATAATGATTTATTCTATGTTCCTGTAACTAAATATATAAATGATGATAAAGAGAAAATTGATATTATTGTTGAAGAATTGACAACAAGTTATATTTATGAAGATAATCTACAAAGTATTTTAAATGAAAATTTAGTTTTAACTGATAAAGAAATAGTAGATGGAGTTTTTATTTTAGATTTTAATGATTATCTTTTTGATGGTGATAGTAAGTTAAAAGAAGAGGTTTTATATACTCTTAGTTATTCTGTTTTTGCTAATTATGATATTAATGTTATTAATTTTAAAGTGAATGGGGAAAGTATTTCTAATGTTAAAAGAAGCGATTTGCTTTAGAAAATAGTTGAAACTGTTTTCTAATAATGCTATACTTTAACTAGTATAGGTGATTTAAATGAAAGATAGAAAAAACAAAATATTTTTATTAGGTTTACTAATTGTTCTTATAGTATTAGTTATTGTTTTATCTTATGCTATTTTTAGTTATGCAGGATTGGGTAAAAAAGATAATATTGTGACTTTAGGAACGTTAAAATTAACTTTAACAGAGGGGGAAATGATTAATTTAAGTGATACATATCCTTTAACTGATCGTCAAGGACTGGAATTAGATGGATATTCATTTACTTTAGAAAATACGGGAACTGCAGATGCTGAATATACTATTTATTTAGATAATGTGGCAATAGCAAGTCCTGATGTTAAATTAGATGATAAATATTTAAAATATAGTTTTAATAAAAATGATGTTACTGGTTCTCCTTATTACCTTACTAGCTTAGGAACAGATGGTTCGAGAATTCTTGATAGTGGTACCTTAAACAGTGGTGAAAGTAACAATTATGTATTAAAAGTTTGGCCAACTACAGAAATAGATGGTGACTTTGGAGGGCAAGTTTGGAAAGGTAAAATACGAATTATAGGAGAACAGGTTAGATAAGTGCTTAGCACTTATTTTTCTTTTCCATCTATAATAATATAGGTGGTTATATGTTTATTACTATGAATACTTTAAAAAGTTTGTTAGGAACAAATCCTAATGTTATTGATATTAGAGAAAATTATTTATATGTAAGGGGGCACTTTCCTAATGCTAAAAATATTCCAGCAAGAATGTTAAAAACTATGCCTGATAAGTATTTAGATAAAATGCAAACGTACTACTTAATTTGTGAAAGTGGCTTTAAAAGTAAAGTTCTTGCTGAAAAGTTAAATACTTTAGGTTATCATGTTTACAGTGTTAAAGACGGTTATGAAGCAATTTAATTAATTTACTATTGACGAATAAATGTTTGAAATTATATAATTGCTATGAGGTGTTAATATGGATTATGTAATAATTGGTTTACTAGTTTTAATTATTATTTTAATAGTAATTTCCTTAATGAAGAATATAAATGAACAAAAAATAACAGATCGGCTTAATAATTTAGAGATAAGTACAATTAAAGAATTAAATACTTTTAAAGATAACTTAACTAAAAGTTTAGGAGAAGATTTTGATAAATTAAATGTAAATATGGAAAGACGTTTATTAGCTATTAATGAACAAGTTAATGAAAGAATCAACCAAAACTTTGAAAAAACAAATAAGACTTTTACCTCTGTTATTGAACGTTTAGGAAAAATAGATGAAGCCCAAAAGAAAATAGATAGTCTTTCTACAGATATTATTTCTTTACAAAGTATTTTAACTGATAAAAAAACAAGAGGAATATATGGAGAGGTAAATTTAAAACATATTTTAGCTAATGTTTTTGGGGAAAAGAATGATGCCATTTATCGATTACAATGTCCTTTACCTAATGGTACTATTGCTGATTCTATTCTTTTTGCTCCTAAGCCTTTAGGAACAATTGCTATTGATTCTAAATTTCCTTTAGAGCATTATCAATTAATGGTTTCTAAAGAATTATCAAAAGGAGAAAGAGAAGAGGCTGCTAGAGCTTTTAAACTAGATGTTAAAAAACATATTGATGCAATTAGTAGTAAATATATTATTCATGGTGTTACAAGTGAAGAAGCTATTATGTTTTTACCAGCAGAAGCTATATTTGCGGAAATAAATGCTTATCATCAAGATTTAATTGAATATGCTTATAAAAAAAGAGTCTTTATAACTTCACCAACTACTTTGATATCAACTTTAACTGTTATTCAAATGATTATTAAAAATATGGAAAAAGATAAATATACTAAGGTAATTCATGAAGAATTAAATAAACTTAGTTTAGAGTTTGCTCGTTATAAAGAAAGATGGGATAAACTGTCTAAAAGTATTCAAGCAGTGAATAAAGATGTTGAAAATGTTTCTATTACTACTGAAAAGATAAGTAAAAAATTTGATGCTATTAATAAAGTAGACTTTAAAGAGATTAAAGAACTAGAACAATAAAGTTTACATCAAAAGCTCTTTGTGATATTCTTTTAATAAAGAAGAGGGTAAGAGAATATGAAGGTACTTAAAGTAATAGGAAATACTGTTGAACAAGTGGTAACATGTTTAAATAAAGTTATTTGGTCGTTATGTTATTATTTTTATCTTGGCCTTAGTTTATTAATTCCTGGCCTTTTTAAGAAAAGAGTTACTCTAAAAAAGAAATTAGATAAAAGATTAGCTAATCAGGAATTAATTATGATAGTAACTCTTTATGTTGTTACATTTGTTACTATTTTAAGATTTATATTACCAGTATCTGTTACTTATAAAGAAGATATTCCTTTTACCTCTATTAATATTAATGAAAACAAAATACCAGAAAGTGATGATAGTTCTTTACAAAGTAATACTAATTCTGATAATAATGTAGTTATAAGTGATAATTATCGTAAATACTTATCATATGATTTTTATAATTTGAATTTTACGGAATTACAAGCTACTAATCCTGATGTTGTCGCTTTCATTAGAGTTGAAGGAACAAATATAAACTATCCCGTTGTTAAGACTACTGATAACTCATATTACTTAGATCACAGTATCGATAAAAGTTACAACACTAAAGGTTGGATCTATGCTGATTATCGTAATGATTTTAATAATCTATCTAATACTAATAACCTTATTATTTATGGGCATCATATTTTAAATGAAACCATGTTTGGTACTTTAGATAACATCTTAACAAGTAAAGAAACAAACTTAAAAATATATCTAAAAACACCAGCAAATTTATACACTTACCAAATCTTTTCTTCTTACCAAATAGAACCAGAAATTACTTATTTACAAACTGACTTTCTAAATGAAGAACGGTACTTAGAATTTTTAAACACTTTGAAAAGCCGTAGTAACAAAGATTATCAACAATTATTATATAGTACTGATAAAATAATAACTCTTTCTACCTGTTCTTTAGATAATACTGAAAGAATTGTTGTTCATGGGAAATTGCTAAGTATAAATTAGCATTTTTTTTGTATAATAAAAATAAATTAGAATAAATTATATTAGGTGATATCTATTAAATATTTACTAATTGGTATTATAGGTTTTATTCTAACAACTCTTGGCTTTTTTTATGTAATTGTTTATTCTAATTTGTTTACTTTTGGCTATAGTCTAAAAGAATATTTTCTTTTCATGCTTACAAAACTTGGACTATATTCCCTAATACTTGGTCTTATTTTAATCCTTATTGCATTAATACAATTAAAACGAAAGGAAGAGAAGAAATGATTTATATTTATGATATTTTACTTAACTGGACAAAAAACTTAAAACTAAGAGAGTATTTTGAGTGGCAAATTAACGATGATTTAGAACATATTAAGAGAATTCCTCTTATAAAAGTTAGTGATAACCTAATTAAAGATCTATTAGTATCTAAAATAAGAATAGAAAAAAGTTTCTTATCTAAAATAAAAGATAAAACAGAAGGTTATTTTAAAAATGATGTTGATATTGTTGAATATGCTGCTATTGTCTTTAATGATAAAAAAGCTCTTGCTGTTGAATTAGATGAAACAGGCCTAGTTTGTTATAAAAGTGCGATGTTAATGGATGAAGAAGATGAGGTTCTTAGTATGGGGGAAGGCTTAACACCTTTAGAATTAGATTATGAAATATTAAAAAGCTGCAAAGATATTAAATATTTAACAAGAAAAGAAGAACAAGAGATTAAGTTTCTAGAAAAAGAGTTAAAAAAGATTAAAGCGAAGCGGGAAGAAGCAAAATTAAATTACATATATAAAGAGTTTTTTTCAAGCGATAATCCTGACTTTAATTTTAAATACACCAAATTAGAAAAAGAATTACAAAAAGACTACAATAGTTTCCACAGTAAGTTATATAATTTACTAAAGTTGACTGTAAGTAAGAAAAGTAAAGAGACAAAAACTTTTTAGCAAATAAAGTATAAATATCTAAAATTTGTTAATACTACATCTAGGTGATAATAATGAAGAAAAAAATTATATTATTAGGAATGTTACTATTAATAACAGGTTGTAATGATATGATGAATACGCCAACGAAAAGAGTAGAAGAGTATTTAGGTAAATATCAAATCTTAGATAGTACAGTCTTAACAGAATTAGATAGTGTTGTTGATAATAGTACTTATAGCGAGGCTTATCGGGAAGAATATAAAGAATTAATGATAAAACAATATCAAAATTTATCTTATAAAATAAAAAATGAAGATGTAAATGGCGATAGAGCTCATGTTATTGTTGAGATTGAGGTATTTGACTATAACAATTCTTTAAATGAAGCGGAAGATTATATAGATGATCATGAAAATGAATTTGCAAGTGATGAAGAAGAAAGTAGTAATGAAAAGATTGATCACTATAAAATAAATGCCATGAAAAGTACAACTGATAAAGCTAATTACACAATAACATTTAGTCTAGTTAAAGATAATAAGAAATGGGTATTAGAAAAGATAAGTGATGATGATTTACTAAAAATACATGGTTTATATGAAGATTAAGAAAGTTCTTGTTGATATCTTTAAATTATGTTAAACTGGTGTTAAGTTAAAGATAGAAAGAAGGTATGAAAATGAGCACTAGCGCACGTTTACAACAAGTTACCTGGGGGGGGGGCTTTAGAAGCTTAAGTACTTTCTTTAATCATAGAATAAGAACAGGATAGAGTTATCCTGTTCTTATTTGTGATTTAAGAAAGGAGTATAAGATGAAACAAATATTATTAAATACTAAGATATCAAAAATATATATGATATGTGTAATATTAATTGCTTTTCTTTTACTAACAAGTTACTTTTCTTATGCCATGTTTACTGTTAGCAAAGAAAAAAGTAATGCTATAAGCATTGTTACGGGGACATTAAGTTATGTTTTGAAAATAGATGGAGTTAGTACAGATAAATTGGTTGTTGGACCAAAAGAAGAAAAAACTTTTACGATTACTTTAAGTAATCCAAATGAGAGAATGGCTAGATTTAATTTCTATTATTTAAATAATCTTCCAAGTGGAGTCTTTGCTGGTTATAAAATCATAGATAACTATAATACACCACCAATAGACACTGGAGTAAATCTAGAAAAAGTTAATACCATAAGTTCTAGTCAAACTTATCAAATAGTACTAGCAAACCATACAGAAGAAGAACAAATAATAAACTTAGGAGTAAGTGTAGGCCTAGATTATAATAATCTTAGTTTACCAAGTAATGGACATTTATTTAGAGAAATAACTAATACTGTTTCTGATACAATTCTTTTTGATACTAAAAATAATATAAATGTAGAAGATAATGAACAATACTTTGTAACAGGAGAAGATCCAAATAACTATATTTGGTATAGTGGTAAATTATGGAGAGCAGTATCAATAGACACAAGTGATAATAGTGTTAAATTAGTAACACAATGGAATATAAGTGCAATTTCTTATAATGAAAGTGGTAATACAGCATTTGAAGGTAGTTATATGGAAGAATGGTTAAATGATATTAGTGTTGACGGTTTTCTTGGTAATTTAAGAGAGCCAGAAAAGTTTATAAAGATGAATAGTGTCTGGAATGCGACAGAGACTGCAGAAACTACTAAATTAGCTAAAACTACATTGGTGACTGATCCAGTAGGTCTATTAAGTTCTTATGAACATACTATGAGTTATAGTGGTACAGATTATACCACCGGTTATTTAAATAATGGACTTGGTTGGTGGAGTATCACGCCATATAATGATACTCAAGTATGTGTTGTTTTTAGTGATGGTAGTATAAGTTATGATTTGCCAACAGAGGTAGCAGGAATTCGTCCGACAATAAATCTAAAACCAAGTATTAAAATAGTAAAAGGTAATGGAACAGAAAATAATCCTTATCGTATAGATGGAGATAATGACACTAATCTCTTAGGTACATTATTAAACACAAGATATAGTGGAGAATACATAAGGTTTGGTACAGGAGAAAATAATTTATATCGAATAGTAAGTCATGAAAATGTGATGGGCACAAAAATAACAAGTGCTGAGCCATTAAAAAAGTCAGGTAATTTTATAACTACAACTTTTGGAAATAATTCAATATTTACTAATAACAATACAATAGGGACGTTTTTGAATAGAGATTATTTAAATATAGAAAATGGGTATTTAAAATCCGAAGATATAGCCATGATAGAAGAAAGTAGTACATGGTATTTAGGTGTTGTAGGAGATAGTGATTCCTATAAATTAGCAAAATATACCAATACCACAGACAATATTTTTACAACAAGTATTATCTATACAAAAGTTGGATTATTAAGACTAGGTGAGTTAATGGCCGGACAATTTACAAGATATAGTGAAAAAGGAGAAAATATTCCCACAAATTTAACAACTATGTATTGGACTTTAACACCATATAATAATACAAATTATGTGCATCGTATTCGTAACAGCGGTAGTTCAATCCCTACTGACACCACACAAGTTGCTATCAGCATTAAACCATCCCTAAATCTAAAACAAAACGTCATCATCACCGGGGGAGATGGAACTCTGCAAAATCCTTTCACACTTGCCCTTGCTTCCTAGAACGATTAAGCGTCATAATGACGTTTTTTCTTGGCCAAAATTTAAAATAAATTGGAAACGATAATTGTTTTTTTGCTATAGTTAAGATATAATTTAACTATGTGGTACATTTAACCGTTTGATAACTTTAAAAGGAGGTAATATTTATGACGGCACATATTGAAAGTAAAAAAGAGGATATTGCTAAAAAAGTACTTATGCCAGGAGATCCTTTGCGTGCTAAATATATTGCAGAAAACTTTCTTGCTGACTATAAAGAGGTTAACTCTGTTCGTGGTATGTTAGCTTATACTGGGTACTATAAAGGAACTAAAATAACAGTCTTTGCTTCAGGTATGGGTGGGCCCTCTATTGGTATCTATGCTTATGAATTATATCATTTTTATGATGTTGATACTATTATTAGAATAGGTACAAGTGGGGCTGCTAATAAAGATATCTTAGTTAAAGATCTAATTATTGCTACTGATGCTTATACACTTAGTAGTTATCCTAAACTGTTCTTTGATGATGATGATAAACTTTTTAAAGCAACTGATACTGTTACTGAAAAACTAGTTGCTAAAGCTTTAGAACATCAAATACATGTTCATACAGGAAGAATTATTACAAGTGATATTTTTGATCCTTATGTTGATAAAACTCGTTACTTAAACCTATATCCTAGTGATAATTATCTTGCTTATGAAATGGAAGCGGCTATACTTTTTTGTTTAGCAAATCATTTAAATAAACAAGCTGGAACTATTCTTACTGTTGTTGATAGTGAATTTACTGATAGCTATTTATCTAGTGAGGAAAGAGAACAAAACTTAAATCAAATGATTAAATTAAGTCTTGATGCATTAATTGAATTAGATTAGAAATATGGGATATACTAAGGATAAAGGTGGTGTTTTATGGAATACACAAAAAAAGAATTAGGGTCTTATAATCTACATCTAATTAAGACTGATTTATATAAGACTATTACTGTTAAAATATTCTTTAGAGAAGAAGCGCTTAAAGAAAATATTACAAAAAGAAACTTTTTAGCACGCATTTTAATGTTAGCAACCAAAGATTATCCCAGTAAAGTAGAACTTACGAAAAAAGAACAAGATTTATATGCTGTTAATATAGCAGGGGCAAATAGAAGAATTGGTAATTACTTAGATACTAGTATTAGTCTAAGAGTATTACATGATAAATATACAGAACCTGGTAATTTTAGAAAAAGTTTAGAACTTTTAAACTCTATTATCTTTAATCCTAAAGTTGAACATAATAGTTTTGGTGACCTTGAATTTGATATTGTCTATGAAGAGTATAAAAATGATTTAAAACGTCTTGTTGAAGATAAAATGACTTATGCTTTAATGAGAGGGCTTGAAGAGTCATTTCCTTCATCTGTAACAGGTTATAGAGGTATAGGATATCTAGAAGATTTAGAAAAAATAACAAAAGAAAATCTTTATGAGTACTATCAAAATGTTATTAAACATAACTATGTAGATGTTTTTGTTCTTGGCTCCTTTGATAGTGAAGAGATGACTAACTTGATAAGAGAGATTTTTCCAATTAATACCTATAAGAAAAAAGCTTTACCAACTCTTGTTGCGCGGAAAGAAAATTCTAAAGTAAAAGTAGTAACTGAGAATATAGAGAGTAGTCAGGATAATCTTATTATTACTTTAAATACGCTTGGTTTAACTGATTATGAACGTAATTATCCTTTGTCATTACTAAATGTTATTTTAGGTGGAGGGACAGAGTCTTTACTCTTTAACGAGGTAAGAGAAAAAAAATCTTTAGCATATACTATCTCAAGTACTCCTAATAAATTAGATAATATCATTATTATTAGAGGTGGTATTAGTAGTGGTAAAAGTAAAGAGGCTGTAAAAATTGTTAAAATGATACTTAAAGATTTAGCAAAGGGTAAGTTTGATGATAATATGGTTATAAAAGCTAAAGAATATTATACTAGTGCTTTAGATGATATTATTGAAAGTGCTCTACAAATTATTGAAAGTTATTATATGATTGAATTGCTTGGCGTAGATGATATTGAAACAAAAAGAGAAAAAATGCAAAAAGTTACTAAAGATGAGATTGTTGCTGTGGCTAGAAAAACTAGTATTAATACAATTTATATTCTAGAAGGGAGAGAAAATAGTGGAGAAAGTAATACTTAAAGATGTTGGTAAAACAATATATAGAGAAGTGCTTGATAATGGTTTAGAAATCATTATTATTCCAAATCCTCCTTATAGTAAGAAAAAAAATTTTTATTATACCTATGGTACATATTATGGTGCTTTAACTAATGACTTTATTCCTTTAGATAGTAATAAAATGACTAGTTTTCCTAAAGGAATTGCTCATTTTCTTGAACATAAAATGTTTGAAACTAAAGAAGGGGAGTCTCCATTTGAGTTTTATGCTAAAAGTGGTAGTTATGTAAATGCATATACTAGTTATAAGGCTACTTGTTATGTTGTTACAGGTAATAAAAAATCTATAGAAAATTTAGAATATCTTTTAACTTTTGTTAATGAACCATATTTTACTTTAGAAAATATAAAAAAAGAACAAGGCATAATTGATGAAGAATTAAGAATGTATGATAATAATCCAGATTATTTAGCTTTTAAATGTTTGTGTAAAAATCTATATAAAAATCTTCCTTATAACACGACTGTAGGAGGAACTGTCGATAGTATTAAAGCGATAACTAAAGAAAATCTTTATAGTTGCTACAATACTTTTTATAAACCATATAATATGTTTTTAGTGGTAGGAGGAGCGGTTGATCCGGATTTAATAATTAAAACAACGATTAGAACATTAGGAAAATATAAGTTTCCTAAAGCGACTAATATTAAAAGAAAAGATTATAGAGAAGATGTTAAAGTTATAAAAGCATATGAAGAATTAAAAGTTGATGCTAAAGTAGAAAAATTAGCTTTAGGATATAAAATGGCAAGAGCGAATTTTCCTATAAAAAGTGATGTTTTATTAGACTTATATTTGAATATGATAACCTCTCTTTGCTTTGGTAGTAGTTCTAAATTTAGAGAAATGACTAGAGTTCGTAAATTAGTTAGCCGTAGTGGTTATTACTTTCAAAATTTAGGCAATATCATTACTTTTTATGCCGAAATCGACAGTTTAAATACTGAGGTTTTCTTAAAAGAATTAGAAGATTACTTAGCTAATTTAAAAATTGATGAAGCAGATTTAGAACGTATAAAAAAAGTCTGGATTTCTGGTGAGGTTATTAAAACTGATTATGCAGATACCTTAGTTGATAATATTACTGATGATTTAATTAATTATCATCAAGTAATTACTAATTATGTGGAGTTAATTAAAGGTATGAATATTACAACTATGACTGAGGTAATAAAAGCTCTGAACTTTGATAATCAAGCTTTAGTAAGAGTAAAAGTGGATTAAATTTGTAAAATATCTTTACAATAATGCATGTAGTGTGTTATAATCATAAGCGTCAAAAAAATGTTCCGCTTGTCTTTGAACTATGAACATTGGTTATAAGTAAAGGAGGATCTATATGAACGTAATTGACAAAATTAATGAAAAGCAAATTAATAAGAATGTTCCTGAATTTAGAGTAGGTGATACTGTTCGTGTTGATGTTAAAATCATCGAAGGTAAACGTGAAAGAATTCAGGCTTTTGAAGGTGTCGTTATCGCTCGCCGTGGTGGTAGTGTTAGTGAAACATTTACTGTTCGTAAAATGTCAAGTGGTATTGGAGTTGAAAGAACATTTCCTCTTCATTCTCCAAAAATTGCTGCTATTACAGTGGTAAGACACGGTAAAGTAAGACGTGCTAAACTAAGAAATGTTTTAAGAAATAGCAAAGGTCAATATCGTATTAAAGAAAGAGGACAACAATAAGACTTAAAGGTCTTATTTTTTCCTTTAGGGTAAAATATGAAAGAAAGAATAAAAAGTTTAGTTCCCTATCTTCTTATTATCGTAGTTATAGTATTTATTAAAATATTTATAGTAACCCCTATTAAAGTAAATGGTGAATCTATGGAACCTACACTTCATCCTAAAGATATAATGATTTTAAATAAATCTGCTTATTACTTTAGTGATCCTAAAAGATTTGATATTGTTGTTATTTCCATGCCTAATGAATATTTAATTAAAAGAGTTATAGGTTTACCTGGTGAAAATATTAAATATATTGATAATACTTTATATGTTGATGGAGAAAAGATAGAAGAACCTATTTCTGGTTTAGAAACAGATGATTTTGATATTGAGGAATTAGGAGCGACAGAGGTCCCTTTTGATAGTTATTTAGTCTTAGGTGATAATAGAGATAACTCCCTTGACAGTAGAGAGTTAGGTTTTATTAGTAAAGATCAGATTCTAGGCAAAGCAACATTCATTATTTTACCATTTTCTAGGTTTGGGGGTATCTCTTAATATTGGAGGCTTTATGAATTATAATGAAATAGATAAAAGTAGTTACAATAAATATACATTTGGTGAATGTTTAAAACAGCAAAGATTAGATAAGGGTTATTCTCTTAGAAATTTAGCAGCTACTGCTGGGATATCTGCTGCTTATCTTAGTGATATTGAGAAAGGAGTGCGAAATGCTCCAGTAAATAGTCATAACAATATTTTAGAAACTTTTATAGATTGTTTACAAATTCCTGATGAAGAGAAAATGGCCTTTTATGAGATGGCTGATTATACAAGTGGTGCTATTGCTTTTAAAAAATATTTAGAAGAAAATAAGGCTGCCTTATTGTTTTTAAGTCAAGCTAAAAATCAAAAACTAACTAGTGAAGAGTGGAGTATCTTGTCTTGTTGTATGAGTGAGCTAATAAAAAAACGAAATTGTCCTAAAAATTATAGTAAATGTAAAGTTTTAAAATAAGTCTTTCTATATTCTATTATAGAGAGACTTTTACTTTAAATTTAGAAATATATATGATAAGTTAAAGATAAGGAAAGTTTAATTAAAAGGAGTTGATTTAAAAATGGAACAATGCTGTAATATAACCATAGCTTTTGGTAATAAAGAGGAAATAGATAAAACTATTTCTGTGTTGCTAGATCAAAAAGTTAGTAGCAAGTTGTCAAGTAATAGAAATTTATTGTTACTGGTCTTGGAAAAAAATACGAGAAAACAGTAAAGAATACTTACTACTTTTAAAAACAAAGAAAAAAATATGTGAAGAAATATATAATGTTATTAAAAGTATTCATAGTTATGATTGCTTTGAATTTACTATAACTGATATAACAAGTTGTAATCATGATTACTTGGCTTGGATTTTAGAAGAAACTAAATAAAGATAAGGAGAATAATGATGAGTTTAACAATAAATATATATTATAAAGGTGAAAATGGTAGTGCTAAAGAATTTGCTAAAGAAATGATAGAAAAGGGGATAGTGGAACAAATTCGTAAAGAAAAAGGGAATGAAAAATATGAATATTTCTATCCTCATGATGATCTGGAGACTGTTCTTTTAATTGATCGTTGGGAAAGTTCTACTGCTTTAGATTTACATCATAAATCTCCTATGATGATGCAAATAGCAAAGTTAAGAGATAAATATAATTTAAAAATGAAAGTAGAGCAATATACTGAGATTTCTAAAGAAAACCATGATTTTGAAACTGTTATTAGACAAAGAACTGCTACAAGAAAATTTAGTGATAAAAAAGTTGAGATAGAAAAAATCAATAAAATATTAGAAGCAGCAAGACTAGCGCCAACTGCCAAGAATTTACAACCACAGAAAATATTGGTCGCTAATACTTTGGAATCATTAAATAAACTAGATAAAGTTACACCTTGTAGATATAATGCGCAAACTGTTTTAATTGTATGTAGTGATAAATCTATCGCATGGAAAAAAGAAGACTATTCTACTTATGAAATGGATGCTTGTATTGTTGCTACTCATATGATGCTTGAAGCTACTAATATTGGTATAGATAATATTTGGATTGAAATGTTTGATAAGGAAAAACTTAAGGAAGAGTTTAATTTAGAAGATAATATAGAACCGATTTGTCTTTTGCTTATTGGTTATAAAGCTGCTGATTGTAAGGAAAATCCTTTACATAATAAAAGAAAAGAGTTAAGTGATTTAGTTAAATTTATTTAATTAATATTGAGATTATCAATTAGATAATCTTATATATATATATTAGAAAATAGGAGACAATAATGGAAAATTTTTTTTTAGAAATACCTTCATTAGATAGGAAGCAGGATGCCTTGGATTATTTAGAAGAAAATATTAAATATGGTTCAGATTTAAACGGAATAGGTAGTATTGATAAGTGGTTAGAGGGAATATCTTATGAAGAATGGTTATTAGAGCAAAAAAAAAGAGAAAATAGTGAGTATGTAAGTAAAATAAATAGATGTCTTTCAAAAACATTTTTTGTGGTAAGAAAAAATGATAACAGAATAGTTGGTATGATAAACATTAGATATAATATTTCAAATGAAATGTTGAAAAAAGGAGTGTCTCATATTGGCTATGGAATAAGACCTAATGAACGAAATAAAGGTTATGCTAAAATAGCACTATATTTAGGTTTATTAGAAGAACAAAAGCTTTGTGAAGAAAAGGTGCTTCTTGAATGTACTACTGATAATATTGCTTCTAATAAAATTATAAAAGCTTTAGGTGGAAAACTAGAAGCAACAAAATTAGATCCAAATGATAATATGATGACAAATTATTATTATTTTAATGTAAATAAAACAGTAAAAAAATATTTTAAACAATATGACACTAAAATAGAAAGTCACCATTAAATAGAGTAAAGTAAATAGTGTTAAGGAAATAAGAAAATTAATTGATATGTTAATTATTCCAGGATATCATTATAAAACTAATTTTAGCAGTCCTGAATTTTTAGTCAAAATTCATAATAATTGCAAAACCTATTTGTACTGATAAAGAGTATTATTGAGATTTTAGAAGAAAATGGGAAATTCGTTTTAAAAAGATTAAAGAAATATACCGTAGATGAATATAAGAAAGAATTGAAGATAAGAGAAGAAAAAAGCCCAAAAGCATTAGAAGCTTTGCAGAATTTTATAATTGTGGGATTTGAAAAAGTGTGACTAGATAAATAAAAAAGAATTGCTATCTTTAAGAACAACTAGAAAGCGGTGAATGTATTTCAAATAAAATAATTGAAGTTCAAAATGTTAAAGTAAATATAACAAATATGAATGCTTATGATTATATTTGTATTTCTGATTTTGCTAAATTTTAAAGATGGAAAATCTGCTTCAGATGATATTATTAGAAAATGGTTAAGAAATAGAATAACTCTATAATTTTTAGGAACTTGGGAATTAATGTATAATCCAAACTTTAATAACTAATGACCATACGGTGCATGGTCATTAGTCTAGGGTTTAATTCCCCGTTGCTTGCAACGTAAGGCCGAACGTAGTATTATAAATACGAAGTGAGGGCGATATTATGGGAGATAGTCAATATCTATATTTGTCGCACAACGTAAGCAATCTTGTTTACCACATTGTATGTCCAGCAAAATACCGTCGTGTAGTATTTGATGAAACAGTGGATGAACATCTTCGACAAATTTGT
>DVIS01000045.1 GCA_018711135.1 Candidatus Onthousia faecavium | reverse complement strand
ACTCCCTTTTCTCATTCCGATTACCCCCTCGGAATTACTATTATATCGCATTAACAATAAATTGTCTCTTAATTCTTAAAGAATTTACGTGCTAAAAGCACGTGGGCATGACCAGTAACCAATTTGCTATATTTATTCAATTATTTAACTATTAAGTTATATTCTCTAGAATAACAATATCCAATTATTTGTTCTTTAACTTTCTCTACCTTTTTAATATCATCATTACAAATAAATTTACCACAATCGTATATGTTTCTATTATATGATATTTATCTAATATTCGAATAGCTTCAGGAAAGAGTTCGTCTATCATATTAATAATCCAAGTGGCACCATCAGAAATAAAAACTATTTCTTCACATTCCCAATATTTTAGTTCTAATGCTTTGGCAAATACTAATATTTTAAAAGTTTCAACATTACCTATGTAAGAAACTTATTCTTTATGATTAATAATATTAGACTTGTCTTTTCTTTTATACATATCAGCTCAGTATCAATAAAGAAAATATCTAGTTTATTTTCTTTCCAAGTGGCATCATTTTTATCTTCTATTCTATTATTTACACTTGCACCATCTGCTCGAATATATAAAGTACCTTTCTTTTTAGTTATAGTCATATATATTAGTATGATTATTCCAAATTTCTAAAGCCTTATTATAGTTATATATCATAAAATAATTTGCCTACATATCTAGTTATATTAATTACAGTAGCATAAGATATTTTAATACCATATACCCTATATATAATCTCACTAGCTTTTTTAATGATACTTTAAATGGTAGTTTATCTATTTCTAGATATTCATCTAAAGGGGTAATTAATTTACTTTTCAGATTATATTTATTATCTTGTATTAAATTGTCACGGAAAGAAATTTACACCCATAGTTACTTGGTTTAGAAAATTTCTATAAGCAGCAATGCGTAAGTTAGTAACTTTTGTATAATATGAAAAAAAATCAAAGTTTTTAGGCTTTGAATCTTTCGTATTATAGCATTTCTTCCCAAGTCTTACCATCTAGTATTTTAGCGATTTCTTCGGTTGATGGTAATTTATCTGTTTTTAAAATATCAGTTAAGTTAAACAATTTTGTTCGAAATAATGGGTATTTGCTCGCTTTGATAAAATTCGTTCTGACAAAGTTATCAACAATAAAATAATTGTGTTCAATATTTCTTAAATCGTAACCATAATTACTAGATCTTTTTATCGCTTCTTCTATATTTTCAATCTCATTAGGTAGTGGATCTTCTCCTTCAACAGTAGAATAAACTAATTTATCATCTTTATAAACGGCTTTAATAATCTTTTTTATTTTACCGATAGCACTAATTCTTTTATCTTTATATAAACCAATATAGCCATGATCAGTAAAGCCTCGTGATGATTGATCATAATACATATTTAAGTCTATATTATCTTCAAAGGTAGTACCTGAGGTGATAGCGCGAAGCCATTTATCTTTATCTGGTAACAAATCTTCATATAAACAGTAATCTTTAAAGTCCTCTAAGATAGCAAAAATATCAGTATCTCGTTCATCAATAATATCTTCCATGGCTTTGATTAGATCGTTGAAAGTAATATTAATATGTTTTATAGCCATTTTATTTTCTTGGTTGTATTCATCTAGTTTTACTTGAAAACGGTCATAAAAATCTTTTTTCATAGGTTTAGGATCTAGCGTTAATAATACTTTTATTTCTTCATTATTAAACTTAGTTAGATGATTTAATAGTTGGTTCAAATCAAATTCATTATATAGTTTTGTTTCAACAACTACTTTAAAACTCTGCTGACTAATAACAGCATCAGGTACACTTTTGTTATTTGATGATTGTAATTCAAAACTAAGTTCTGGGGTAGAATTTTCCTTTAAAATTAAATTATTAAGCATTAGAAAGAACTTATCAGGATTATAATTATATAAGCGTGATAACATTAACATCGTATTAGCGGTATCAACATTTTCTTTTGAATGATATCTTTGAAAATAGTGTATTTTCATTTTCTTACTCCTCTCACTTTTTATAAAATTAATTATAGCATTGCTCTTTTTTATAGTAAAGATAAAGACGGTTTACTATTAGTTAAAATTGCTATTTTAAAGAAAAAATGGTATAATCTTACGAAGAAACAAGGGGGGGATACTAGCAATGAGGGTTACAGGTATTAATACGGTTAATTTATATAGAATACAAGGAAATAATAGTAAGATTAGTAGAAAGAGAATTATTTATAAAGAGAAAACAGCTGAGGTTAATATTTTATTTAGGGATACTAATATATACTTATCTATTAATAATGCTCATCATTATTACTTTATGATGAAACAGGTTTCTAAGTTGATGAGAGCAATTGCTAAAGAGAATAATGATGATTATTGCCGAGAGTTTAAAAATAATATTTTAGAATTACCGCAAAGAGAACATTATATAGATGCTTTAGAAGATGCGAAAATACAATCTGTTAAGTTAGAAATACCACAGTTTGTTTATAATTATATTTCTAAATTTGCAAGTTATAATATGGTATTTGGTAATACTTTAAAAATGCCAGAGTTTTGTGATACTAGTAAATTAGGTGGTGCTATTTCTAGTGTTAGAGAATGGAACCAATTAATAGAATTACTAACTTTAAAAGTAAGTGTTAAAGAGTTAGGGAGAAAAGAAATTGTTGAGGTTTTAAAGACTATACCAAATTATCATAACTATATATTTGGGTATGATAGTTTTTCATTTGACTATGACGAAAAGAGAAATGAACAACTTTATAGGGAAAATACACAAGTTAAAATTAAAGAGTTATTACATTCTATATATCAAAATCCTGATTGTAAAGGGATAAGGGATAATGAGAAAACGGATATTAATAATTTTATGCAAAGTTATAAAAAACTAGTTAAACGCCCATAATAATTAACACCTTATGCATAATTTACAACTAGAGGTGTTATAATGTTAGATTCATTTAAAGAGCTATCACCGGTATGGCAAGCTTTTATAGCAACTCTTTTTACTTGGAGTGTTACAGCTTTAGGAGCAAGTATTGTTTTCTTCTTTAAAAAAGTTAATAAAACGGTTATGGATGCTCTTTTAGGTTTTGCTGCTGGTGTTATGATTGCCGCTAGTTTCTTTAGTTTGATTTCTCCGGCTTTAGAGATGGCAGAAGAGTTAGAAATGACAACTTGGCTCGTGATATCTTTAGGGTTTCTTAGTGGAGGTATCTTGTTATTTATTAGTGATAAGGTTTATGACTATTTGGAGAAAAAACGAAAAAAAGAAACAGATTCTAAGGCGAAAAGATGCTTTATGTTGATATCTTCCATTACGATTCATAATATTCCCGAAGGAATGGCGGTGGGAGTTGCATTTGGATCTTTAGCTTATTCTCTTTCAGGTTCAACATTAACAAGTGCTTTAGCTTTAGCGTTAGGAATTGGGTTACAAAACTTTCCGGAAGGAAGTGCAGTATCGCTTCCGTTACGTCGGGAAGGATATTCTAGAAAAAAGGCTTTCTTCTTTGGACAACTATCAGGAGTTGTAGAACCTATAGCAGCGGTAATTGGGGCTTTGTTAGTCTTAAAAATTCAAGTTATCTTACCTTTCTTACTAGCTTTTGCTGCGGGAGCGATGATTTATGTAGTGGTAGAAGAATTAATTCCTGAGAGTCAGACGAATAAGAAAAAAGATTTAATGGCTCTATTTACAATAATTGGTTTTATGGTGATGATGATATTAGATGTTGCTTTAGGTTAAAAAGACAGAAGTTTTGGTTCTTCTGCTTTTTTAACTTAAATAGAGTTTTTGGCCTTTTTTTAATTCAATCGCATAAGTATCATCTTTTTGACATGTAAAGATTAATCTTGGGGTTGGTTTATTTGTTTCTGGTTCTGGAGTAGTCTCTTCCCTATTACTATCATCTTCTGTAGGTGGTAAAGTCTCCTCCTCTTCTTTGGTGTTATCTTCTATATCTGGAGGAGAAGGTATTTCTTCAACAATCTTTTTAAAAGTATAGCCATGACTATCAAGGATTGTGATACTATCATCAATCCATAAACATTCAGTAGGATTTTTGCCGTTGTTAATAGACCAATAACCACTCTTGTTTTGATGCCAGCCACTACCAGTGAACTTACCTTTACCACATTCCATATGAACATGATTACCACTAGCATTACCTTTAGTTCCTTCCTCGTAGAATCTTTCACCTTTAGCGATTACTTTACCAACAAAAAGGTTTGATACATCATTATCATGAGCGAATAACATTGTCATATAATCAACAGTACCATCAGGATAAATAACTGGTTCTAAGCTTTCAAGCCAAACCTCGTTAGCATCACTTTGATAGATTTTTTTAACCATTCCTGTAAAAGGAGCGACGATATAATCAATACCACTATCACTACCAGCATCGTCAATGGCATAACTGTCACTATGAGTACCAGTCATATAGCCTTGGGTTATACGCATATAAGGACTGGGATAAAGAGGTTTTTCCATTATTTATCACTCTCCGTTTTAATTATATTCGCTTTAGAGACAGTAATATAATCATTATTTACTAAAGAGGAATAATCTTTAAGTTTTCCTTCTAGTGACTTATAAATGGTATCAGCACCAATAAAGCTAAAGAAAGAAACCCATAAACTATTAGGAAAAGTGACACTGGTAAAAGTGATACAGAAAAGTGTTCCAACGATAAAGTTAACAACAAAGTTATAGATAACTAAGCAACTAGAACATGGGAAAAATTTCTTAGTTTTTTGAATAAAGGCACAAGTTACGACACTTAGTGCGATAGCTACCACAAGCATTTGTTGTAATAGAGTTAAATTTAACATTTTATCTTCACCTCTATTACTAGTTTATGCTTAAGCTATTAAGAAAGATTAAGTTTATGCCTAAGACAAAAGCTTTATTTTGATACCTAAGACACCATATTCTTGTTCTTGGTCCTTACTATATATACTGTACATTCCTTGAACTTTTTCTTCTAATTCTTTGCCTTGATAGCCAAGATTAGATAATAACTCTCTAAAAGTTTTTGCTTTGTATAAGTCTACTACCTCGACAGTTATTTTTTCCGTTAAATCGGGTAACTTAGAAAATTCAATAGTATCCCCTACTCTAATCTTTCTTCTTTTTTCATCGTATAATCTAAATTCTACTTCTTTACTACCATTTAAAATTCTCATAAATGGGTCTTCTAATAATTTCATTTTATGTTCCATTTTCCTCACCTCAACTTTAGTATAGCGAAATTAACAAAGAAAAGAAAGTAATTTCAAAACAATTAAGTGGATAGGATAAATGCTGTAGAAGAAACTTTTCTTACTTTTACCAAGATTACCATTATAGAGAATAATAAAAATAATAGAGAAAACAGAAGCTATCTCTAAAGGAGAACTGGTAAGGATGATGGAGGTTATAAGAATTATGGCGATTAGATAGAAATTATGTCTGAAAAGATAAAAAGAGCTTATTAAAAAGATACCTCTAAAACCATAACTGTTACCTAGTAATTCATTAGCAAGGCCTAAGATAATGAGGGTTAAGATTGTTAAAAATGAAGAAATTATGAAATTATCAGTTTTTGTTGTTATCTTTTTTGATAGTAAGTTTTTACCTTTATCGATAAGGATAATGGTTAATAAACCTAGTGTTAAAGTAAAAAAGATGTTTTGATGAGTTAGATCAAAATAACTATTATAAAGGGCATAATCATAAATTGGTTCACTAATAAAAGCTAGAAAAATTAATCTTGATAAATACTTTGTTAAACTCTTAGTATGGAAAAAGCCTTCGACAATTAAAAAAGCATAAATTGGGAAACTGATTCTACCAATAAAACGTAATATCATATAAATAATACTGTTACTAGGAAGAAAGATAATCGCTAGATGATCTAGAATCATAGTAAAAGTAGCGATAAGTTTTAAATCGTAATTAGTAAAAATCTTTTTCATAATTAAAACCTCATCTTTATTATACCAAAAGAAAAAGAAACTCTATAGAGTTCTTTTTAGAGTTTCTTAATAAGTTAAAGCAGAACCTAAGATAATAGCTAGCAGAATATATAAAACAATAATTATAATATAACTATTTCTAGGTCTTGTATTACAACAAGATGTTGTAACTGTTTGATTATTAGTTGGACAAGACATATTTACACCTCCTTATTATATCTTAGATATAGGCACCTATAATTATAACTAATAGGATGAATAGTACTAATACAATAGCACTTGATGAATTGCAATTACCCATAACTTAATCCTCCTTTTTTTCTAGTGTTCACCTTATTTTATGGTTTAAAGCTTAAAAGTGTGTCTAATTTTCCTTATTTTATTTGCAAGGAACAATAATTATGGTATTATAATTATTGAACTTAAAGAAATAGGAGGATGTTATGAAAAAGAAAAAGATTTTAGGTGTTGTCGGTCTTACTCTTGTTTTATGTTTTTTAGTAACAGGATGTGGAGAAAATAATGCAAAATTAGAAAATAATCATGATGTGGTTACGAGTGATTCCGGAAATATTACTGCCGATACCTTATATGAAAACCTAAGAGATAAATATGGTATTAGTGTTTTAGTTGATTTGATTGATCACATGATTTTAGATGAGAAATATGAAACAGATGAGACAGAGACAGAAACTATTAATGCACAAATAGAACAGATGAAAGCTCAATATGATGATGAAACATTTAAGGCTTTAATATATCAATATTATGGACTTGAGTCCGAAGAAGAACTAAAAGATATGTTATCATTAGAGTATAAAAGGAACTTAGCAATTAAAGATTATGTTGAAAGCACTGTTACCGATGAGGAAATTAATGAATATTATGATGATGAGGTTATTGGTGATATGCAAGTTAGACATATTTTAATTAGTCCAGAAACTACTGATGATATGTCAACTGAGGAAAAAGAAGAAGCTGAAGAAAAAGCCAAGAAAGAAGCTGAAGACTTAATTAAAAAATTAGATGAAGGAGAAGATTTTGCAGAACTAGCTAAAGAATATAGTGATGATACTGGTAGTGCTAGTGATGGTGGTTTAATTGATTACTTTAATAAAGATGACAATATGGATGAAGCGTTCTTAAACGCAGCAATTAAACTAGAAAAAGGTGCTTATACAGAAGAGCCTGTTCAATCTACTTATGGATATCATATTATTTTAAAAACAGATCAAAAAGATAAACCAGAGTTAGATGAGGTTAAAGATGATATTATTTCAACATTAGCAGAAGAAAAATTAAATAATGATGCAACTTTAAAATATAATGCATTAATTAAAATTAGAGAAAATGCAGGTATCGAATTTAAAGATGATAGTTTAAAAAAAGACTATGATGAATTAATGGATCAACTTATTGAAAATGTAAGTGGAAATCTTTAAGGACTAGAAATAGTTCTTTTTTTTGGCAAAAATAGTATAATATAGATACATAGATGTAAAGGAGATATTAAATATGGAAAAAGAAAAATTAATTACTATGTATCAGGGGGTAGAAAATGACTTAAAGCAATTGCATGATAAAGGGATATTTACAACTGCACAATTTATAAGTTGGTATAAATATAAATGTGCTAATGATGATTCAATACAAAAAAATAAGACTTTAGAACTCATTTATGACTGGTATACGTTTTATCAAGCAGTTAAGGTAAGAAAGGAAAAGCATATAGATCCTGCTCATACTTTTACGGCTTATTTAAAAATAAATGGAAAAGGAAATTTTGCTAATTTCTTTAAGATGTATCAAATAGAAGAATTAGGGTTAAATGGTAAAGGAGATTTTAAACATTTTAATAGTGCTTATGGCGTAATTGAAGACTTTGCTAGTGATATTGAGGAAAAGAGGCCTCATTCTCTTAGATATATAGCGACAGCTTTAAATGCGTTGGGATTAACGGGAGAAGATTTATTATCTATAGCAGCAACAAGAAAAGAAATTGAAGAACGACATAGTAATAGTAAGACTTATTGTAAAGTTAAAAGCATCTAGTCATTAAGATGCTTTTCTTTGGTAATAATATAGTTATAGGAATCACGACACATATCTTCAATAGTAAGTTCGGTTTTAAATCCTAATTCTTGATAAGCTTTGGTAGGATCCGCATAACAAGAAGCGATATCCCCTGCTCGTCTTGGAGCTATTTTGTAAGGGACTTTGATGTTATTAACTTTTTCAAAGGTTTTGACTAGTTCTAAGACACTGTAACCTGTTCCTGTTCCTAAATTATAGTATTTTACGCCTTTACTTGTAGCAGCTTTTTCGATGGCTTTTAAATGGCCTTTAGCTAGATCAACAACATGGATATAATCACGAACTCCAGTACCATCTTTAGTATCATAATCATTGCCAAAGATATTTAGAGAAGGTAATTCTTTGGTAGCAACCCTAACGATGTATGGCATTAAATTATTAGGAATACCATTAGGATCTTCTCCTAACAAACCACTTCTATGAGCACCGATAGGATTAAAGTATCTTAATATAATAACACTAAAATCAGGATCTGCGGTAGCAACATCAGAAAGAATTTGTTCATTCATTAGTTTAGTTGTACCATAAGGGTTTGTAGTTGATAAAGGAAAATCCTCTTTAATTGGTAAACTTTTAGGACTACCATAAACAGTAGCACTTGATGAGAAGACGAAATTATGACAATTAAACTCATTCATAACCTCTAATAAAGTGATAGTGGTATCTAAATTGTTACGGTAATACATTAAGGGCTTTGTTACTGATTCTCCTACAGCTTTATAAGCAGCGAAATGAATAACAGCATCAATTTTATTCTCTTTAAATATTTTTTCTAATAAAGCTTTGTCTTTAACATCTCCTTCATAAAACTTAAACTCTTTACTTGTAATTGTTTTTATATTGTCTAATACTTTAAAATTTGAATTAGAAAAGTTATCTACTATAACAATATCATGACCTGCTTCTAATAATTCTACACAAGTATGGCTTCCTATATAACCTGCTCCCCCAGTTATTAAAATATTCATATTTATCCTCCTTTTACATATAATATCATAAGTTTAAGTAAATGCAAAATGTTTGATGGACACAAAATTGCAAAAATGTTCTTGACGGGCACTGAAAAAAGTGATAATATAATAACGTATTTACGAATTCAAAGCCTATGCGCTCGTAGCTCAGCTGGATAGAGCGTTCGGCTACGAACCGAAAGGTCAGGGGTTCGAATCCCTTCGAGCGCACCATTTTATTTATCGGGAAGTGGCTCAACTTGGTAGAGCATTTGGTTTGGGACCAAAGGGTTGCAGGTTCAAATCCTGTCTTCCCGACCATTAAGTTTGTAATCCCTTGTATATCAAGGGTTTTATTATGAAAAAATACACGATGTAACTTATCGTGTATTTTTTTTAGAATTTCTCAATTTGATAATTACTGTTTAAAACAGCATAGGCTTGAGGAAAATAGTTCATAATAGTCCAAAAACTGATACCACCTAATTCATATTTGGAAACTAGATTAAGTTTTGCTTTTATACTCCTAGCATCCTCAAACCAAACGACATGGAGGGCATTGTTTTCATCTTTGTAATAAAAATATGGAGCTTGAGCGACGGGATCAAACTTGATCTCTACCCCTTTTTCTTGAGCTAAAGCAATGGCCGCAGTATTAGAAATAGACTTAGCAGGTCGACCTTGTTGATAAGGTAAGGTCCAGTCATAACCATAATTAGGTATACCCATGAGAATCTTTTTACTAGGTATTACCGTAGTGGCATATTGCAATACTCTTTCTACTTGATTTATGGGAGCGACAGCCATAGGTGGACCATAAGTATAACCCCATTCATAAGTCATGATGATGACATGATCAGCTAGTCTACTATGAGTTGCATAATCATGGGCTTCATATAAGGTTCCTGTTTGATTTTCTCTTACCTTAGGAGCTAAGGCAGTAGTAATGATAAAGTCGTCTTGACGAAGTCTTGTGGTAACTTTTTCTAAAAAAGAATTATATAACTCCTTATCCATTGGATAGACATATTCAAAGTCAATATCTACTCCAGCATAGCCATTGTTTCTTAAAGTCGTAATTAGATTGGATATTAATAATTCTTGGACAGTTTCATTTGCTAATATTTCGTGAGCAAGATCACTGTCAAAGCGGCCAGTTGGACCAATATTAGTTAAAACGAGCATAGGTAGTGTATTACTATCTTTAGCAGCTCTTATTACTCTTTGATCATTTATAGGGGTTAAGTTGCCATTACTTGTTACTTGATAGCTAAAAATACTAATAAAAGTTAAACTAGGTAATGTTAAAGCTAGAGTTACATCACTAATAGTTGGATAGGCATAACCATTAACTTGAATGGTAGGTTTTATTTCAGTGGGAATAACTAAAGCTTGCCCTATCATTAATCTATTTACACTTGATAGTCCATTAGTATCGGTTATATCCTTGACTGATACTCCAAACTTTCTAGCAATACCATAAAGTGTATCACCTCGTTGAATAGTATAAATCGTCAATGTATCAACTCCTTACACTTTAAGTATATTCTAGAGGAATAAATTAATTATTATAACTTAGCTTTAGAGGCATTACTTTTTAATCTTTGATTAGACTTTATATGATTACCAATAATATCGGAGACATCTAAAATAGTAATAAATGCACTTTCATCCATCGCTTCTGCTATTTTTTTAAGTTCAAATACTTCAATTCTTGTTAAAACACAATACATTATCTCTTTTTCACCTGATAAAAGACCATGACCATTGATACTAGTTACAGTTCTACCTAATCTTTTATAGATTTCAGTGGCCATATCTGTCCCCTTTTCGGTAACAATTAAAGCAGCTTTAGCTTGTTCTAGACCTTCAGCGACAATGTCAATGACTCTATAGGTAATAAAGTATGTAAGGACAGAATAAAGGGCGCGATCGATACCAAAGATAAGAGCAGCGACACCATAGATTATAAAGTTAAAGGCCATGACAATTTGACCAACGGAAAGTGATGTTTTCTTACTTATAACTAAAGCGACTGATTCTGTACCATCAATACAAGCACCTAATCTGATGATAAGACCAACACTGATTCCTAAAAGGACACCACCAAAAATAGTCGCAAGTAAGATTTCATCTGTAACCTCATGAAAATTTTCAAAATAGTTTAAGGCTAGAGAAAAAATAACCATGCTATAAATTGTTCTAATTAAAAAACTTTTTCCTAGATTTCTATAACCGATGTAGACAAAGGGAATGTTTATTAAAATAATTAAAAGACTTAAAGGAACTGCTGTTATTTTAGAAATAATAATAGATATACCAGTAACTCCCCCATCTAAAATAGTATTAGGAATTAAAAAAGTATCAAGGGAATAAGCAGCTAAAGTGGCAGCCATCGCAATTAATAAATAAGATAAGATTATTTTAAGATAGTGATTTTTTATTTTTATCATGTTTTATACCTCCTCTTTAATTATACACAAAAACAGAAATATTTGAAGTGTTATTAGTTATTTTCTTTAGCTTTTCTTTAGCTTTCCTTTAGCTTTTAAATAAGTTATAATGATATTAGAAAATGGAGTGAGAAAATGAATAATTTAGAAATTAAAAGATATGAAGATAAATATAGTGATGAGGTTATTAAGCTTTTGAATGAAAAATTTACAATCGAGGGAGAGATTCAGTTAGAAGATAATGAAAATAGTTTTAGTATAATTGCTCTTATCGATAATAAAGTGGTTGGGCATGTTAGAGTTGATAAGCTTAAAAATATAGGGAAAAATTGTTATTATTATCTTATTAACTATGTTTGTGTGGCTGATAATTATCAGAATAGAAATATTGCAACAGAGATGTTAACTTACCTTTTTGATTATGCTAAAAAAGATTGTGTCAGTTATTTAGAGTTAACCTCAAAAGCAACAAGAGAAGCTGCAAATCATCTTTATTTAAAAAATGGTTTTACGATAAAAGAAACAAATGTATTTGTGAAAAATATTTAATATAGGATGACTTTCTATGAGTGAAAAAAAAACGAGATGCAATTTTAAAGTATTTATGAGAAGAAAAAGTAACAGAAATTGATGAATTTGTTAGTGATGTTAGCGAAAGAGATTTTAGAGAACTTTCTCCTGCCAAGGAAACAGAAAAATTTTTTTAGAAATTATTTAACAGAACTCTATAATAATATTTCAGATACTGATATTAACACAATTATATCATATATAGGAATTACTTTTAGGCGTTTTAATTCTCTTTTAAGAGGTTTTTGGAACTATAAGAAAATGGAGTTTTAACGGAAGAAAAGAAAAATTTATATTTAGAGTCGATTGATAAATTAAGGAAATTTATTGCAAAAACTAATAGCCTTCCTGATGTTATTAAGGCATTTAGAGGAGTATCTTTAGAAAGTTTAGAAAATAGTTATTATTTTGAAAGTGAGTTTACAAGTACATCTTTAATAAGAGAGAAAAACTTTTTTAAGAGAGAGTTAGAATATCATAACTTTGATAATATAGAAATAGAATATTTAATACCGGAAGAAGCAAATGATGGGATGCCTTTAATTACGGATGATTTGAGTTTTTCAAAAAGTCAAAGTGAATTTTCATTAAATAGAGATAGTCTTACAAAGATTATTACGGTAGATGTTAATAACGATAAAAATTGCACTTATATGAAAGCGGTATTACTACCCCAAAAATTTGGAATATTACCTTAAATAAAGGAAATGGATTAAATTCGTTTAAAACTAGGTAAAATTTTGTGGTTTTGTTATCAACAAAGTTTAGAGGAGTACCAAAGAAGAGTTACATAACATGATTTGTTTATCAAAACCATATTCTTTTATTTTTTCGTTAATATCAGCGGCAATCTGATATGTTTTTTGGTAAGTTAGAGAAAGAGTTTGATAAGTAGCGTTATCTTCTATCATATATCCTCTTATTAATAAAGTAAAAGCAATAATAGCAGATACTTTTAAGGCTTTATTTTTTTGTACTAAGTAACATATTAAGAAACATTAAAAGTTTTATGATAAAATAAATAAAAAGAAATGTTATGGGTAAAGAAAGATAAGCTTAATAACAGCGAAGAGAAAATGGGATTAATAAAATGGAAATTATGAATTTAAAAAGAAGATGTTTAGTCTTAGCAAATAAATATATTGTTAAAGTGCTACAGAAAAAAGCTAGGAAATAAGCTAAAGAACAATAATGAAATAATAAAGTAGCAGAAACTATGGGGGAAGAAATAGCTATTATGGTACCTACTATTTGTAAAGATTTTTTTATTTTAAATAGAGCTAATATTAGAATAAGACTTATACTAACATAATTTCTTTATTGAACATGAAAAAAGTCCATAGCATCAAACACTATGAACTTTTCTTTATATAGAAATCGCCAAATGTGCGACTTTCAATCATAATGGAGCGGATGAGGGAAATCGAATCCCCGTCACAGCCTTGGCAAGGCCATATTCTAACCACTAAACTACATCCGCATTACATCATTACATCATTACAACATTGCATCATTTTAATATTGCAAAATAAAAGATACATATATATTGTATCATATTTTTTTAAAGTGGCAAGAGAAAATTGTAAAAATTGTAAAAAAATTGCTATAAACTGAACTGAAAAAGTAAATGCAACCTAAAAATTAATAATAGTTGCAGTTAAACGTTCAAATGAAAAGTGTTGCATTTAAACGTTCAAGATATATAATAACCTATTGATGGTGCTTATAAAAT
>DVIS01000044.1 GCA_018711135.1 Candidatus Onthousia faecavium | reverse complement strand
CACATACTAAAGATTTATCTTTTCTTAATTCTCTTTTTTCTTTTCTTGTCATACAATCAACTACCTTTTATTTATTATATCAAATATTCTTAGATATTCGATTGCGAAAAAATTTTACTCCTTAAAGCTGTTATACTTGGATATTGATAGACTTTTCCCATTTCAAGTGTTATAATTTACCTATATGATAGGAGTTGTTTATAAATGTTTGATAAAATTGTTTATATAAGTGACCATAGTGCTGATATAAAATTAAAAGAAGGTCAAGAGATTGCCATAAATTTAATGAATTTACATCTTATTTTTGAAGATAAAGACAAAACAATTTTAGGTGAGGTTGATGATTTAAAAGATGGTATTGTTAAGGCTAGATTTTTAGGAGAAATTGTTAATGGTAAATTAATAGGTGGTGTTTTAAGAAAGCCATCTCTAGATGCTAAAATAAGAGTGATTGAACAAAGTGAAATACCGCTAGTTGTTGGAGAAGATAAAGCCGGTAATATGCCATTTGGAGTTAGCCCGTTCTATAATGATTTTCCTGTTTATTTAGATGTTAATACGTTTTTCAGTAATCATTTTGCTATTTTTGGTAACAGCGGTAGTGGTAAATCTTGTGGGATTTCAAGAATCATGCAGAATATGTTTGAAGACCAACGGCTTTTTCCATATAAAGCTAACATTCTTCTTTTTGATTCTTCAGGTGAGTACTATAATGCTTTTAAAAATTTAAGCGCAATTAATCCCAACTATAATTATCGTTTTATCACTACCAATGAAACAGAGAGAAAAGGAGAGCCTCTTCGTTTACCAATCTTTCTTTTAAATGAAGATGATCTTGCTATTCTTTTACAAGTTACTGAACACTCACAATTACCAATTATCGAAAGAATGCTTAAGTTAGCCCGCATTTTTGCTGAAAAAGGAAGCGATGCTAATAAATATAAAAATCATCTTATCGCAAAAGCTATTATGACTATTTTATATACTAATCAAACATCTCCTAATAAGCGTAATGAGGTTTTCTCTATCTTAAATAGTTGTTCAACAAATGAATTTAACCTAGAAGCTCCTGTTCAAGGCATTGGTTATGTTCGTAAATTTAGAGAATGTTTTTTGATCGATTCCCATGGCCAGTTTTCTGAAAGCGTCTTATTAACTGAATATGTATCTAGTTTTATTCATGATGAATATGATAACTATGAACCACGTAAAGATAATTACTATACTTTGGAAGACTTAGAAAAAGCCTTAAATTTTACTTTAATTAGTGAAGGCTGGTTGCGTAATGAAAATACTTACGGCGATGCAGTAACATTAAGAGTAAGACTTCATTCTCTTATTACCTCAAACAATTCTAATTATTTTAAATGGGACAGTGGTACTTATATTTCCCTTGAAAGATATTTATCAGACTTAATGATAAAAGATGGTAAGAAATATCAGCTTATTAATATCAATCTTGATGATGTTGATGACAGTTTTGCTAAAGTAATTACAAAAATATATTCTAGACTTCTATTTGCTTTTACTAAGAGTCTCAAAAATAGAGCAAGTATTCCATTTCATATTTTTGTTGAAGAAGCTCACCGTTACATCCAAAATGATACTGACCGTTTTCTAATTGGCTATAATATTTTTGAACGTATAGCTAAAGAAGGGCGTAAGTATGGTCTTATCTTAGGTCTAATATCTCAAAGACCTGTTGAACTATCAGACACGGTTATTTCCCAATGTTCAAATTTCTTAATCTTTAAAATGAATCATCCAACGGATGTTGATTATATTAAAAAAATGGTTCCTAATATTTCTGATGAAATTGTTGAAAAACAAAAAAGTTTACAATCAGGTACTTGTTTAGCTTTTGGAAGTGCTTTCAAGATTCCTTTAATTGTTAAGTTAAAAATGCCAAATCCAGTTCCTTTAAGTGGCAACTGTGATGTAGTAACCATTTGGAATGGAGGCAAAAATGTTCAACCAGCATCAAATGCAGCATCTTCACCATTACCAACTGTAAATCATGAAATACCATCTACCCCTGTTAAGGAAGAACCTATAAATAATATTCCTAACTTAAACATTAATACTAATGCTAATATTAAAGAAATAGATAAGCTTCAAGGAGAACAAACCTCAGTATCTTCAATTCCTAATATAAGTCAGGAATTACCTAATAAAGAAGAACATAGAGCCTTTAATTTCTTTAATAATGATAATAACAATCAAATAAATCCACCTAAATCTCCAATTGAAGAACAATTAAATCAAGTGTCATCATCTACTACTTTTTCTTTTCCTAAAAAACAAGAAGAAGCAGTACTTACACCAAATAATACAGTTGCTTCAACTACATCTTCACTACCACAAAATCAAACTCAAGTTTCTAGTCAACCCCCAACTTTTGACAGTAATAACCAATCTGTCAGCCCAATTCCTGACATTGCTTTTCTAAACCAAGATAATCAGTAACTAAAAAACATTAGACAAGATGACTGAAATTAGTGTGATTAGTGGAATCAGTGGAATGCTTACAATCCTAACCTTGTAAAAGCATTCCTTTTTTGTTATAATCTAAAATAGAAAGGGTTGATAGTTTATGAGTTTTAAGAATTTATTTACAAATCAAAACTTATTGACTATTCTTCATAATGTTTTAGAAAATTCTTATAGTAAAAACAAAGTATCTAAAGTCTCTTTAAATGGGGAGAGTTACCAATATAATCAATACTCTTTATTAATAATTATGGATTTTATTATTAAATATAAAATTATTGTTAAAGAAGATAAATATTTAAATGAAGACTTAGTATCTTTAGAACAGATTACTAATACATATGAGAACCATGAAACTTTAACCTTAAGTCTAAATAACTTTTTAATAAAACTAACCGCTAGAAAACTGAACTTAGAAAACACTAATACCATAGAAAATAAACGCACCATTTTAATCTATATTTATGATAACTATATCGTAAATGGTTACTGTTTTCATAGTTTTCCATCATGCTTCAAGAATCTAGTTGAAAGAGATGGTTTAATTCAAGAAATTGACACTAAAGAATTAAATACTCTAAAAAGAATAAATTATATTTTTACTAATCATAAGTATCCCAATTTCTTAGGCCGTGATTTAACTAGTAAAACGAGAGCTATTTATATTACAGATTCACCTGCTATGGCTTACTACTATGCTATAAGAAGCCCTGAATATTTAGCTAATCTGACCGGATTAAGCAATTATTATAAAAATATCTCAGATATTAATAAAGAATCATTTTATTTAAAAGACTATAATGAATGTAAAAATAATCTTAAGAAAATGTGCGAACATTTAAAAATGACCTCTAAAGAAGAAACAGCAATTTTAAAAACTTTCTCTAAAGAATGGAAACATCTTGATTTAAATAATTCAAAACCATGTATTGCTTTTATCAAAAGAAAAGAACTTGCTAAAGACAGTCTTCCTAATATCATAGAACTGTTAGCGAATTTAGAAACTGAAGACTTAGTATGTCAAGTATCAAAAATAATAAATAGCAGATACCCTGAAATTAGACGGTTTAGTAATATTACCTCATTAGATTTAACGGTGTATACAATGCCTAGTTATAAAGAGATAAAAAATAATCATCTAGAAACAGTTGCTGAAGAGCCTAGAGAACCAAGAATAACTATTAAAATAGACACCCCTGAAAATGACGTATTAAAGTCTAAACAATTTAAACCTAAATTTTCTTATAGTTATGGTAATGCTAGCCTTTTTGCCTTGTTAGGTTTACTACTAATTAGTTTGGGTTTAACATTAAGTATTATTTTAAAAATAATGGGAGGATAAAATGAAAGATATTAGAATTATTTTTATGGGAACACCTAATTTTGCTGTTCCTATATTTAAAGCTTTAGTAGAAAATTATAATGTTGTGGCTGTTGTAACCCAGCCAGATAAAAAAGTAGGACGCAAACAAATATTAACACCCAGTCCCATTAAAGAAACTAGTGCTCTTTATAATATTCCCATCTTACAACCACAGAAAATTAAAGAAGACTATCAACTTATCCTTGATTACAAACCTGATTTAATTGTTACGTGTGCTTATGGACAAATTATTCCTGAAATTATTCTTAATTATCCTAAATATAAATGTATCAATGTCCATGCCTCTCTTCTTCCCAAATTAAGAGGTGGAGCACCTATCCAACATGCTATTATGGATGGCTATGACAAAACAGGTATAACCATTATGTATATGGCAAAAAAAATGGATGCTGGAGATATTATTAGTCAAGTAGAAACTGCAATAACTAAAAAAGATACCTATGGTAGTTTACATGATCGCCTAAGTATCTTAGGAAGAGATTTACTATTAGAAACTTTACCTAAAATAATATCTAATGATGTAATTCCAAAAGAACAAGATGAAAACCTAGTAACTTTTGGCTATAATATTACTAAAGAAGATGAGAAAATAGATTTTTCTAAAGATAATATAGAGGTGTTTAATAAAATTAGAGGTTTAAACCCCGTTCCTGGAGCTTATACTACTTTAAATGGTAAAAGACTAAAAATCTATGCTGCAAGGCTTGGTGAACGCTACTATGCTAAGTCAAACCCTGGTACCATCATGGACTTTTATGAAGATGGGATAAGTGTAGTTGCTAATACAACTGAAATTATTATAACTGACTTAGCTCTCGAAGGCAAAAGACGATGTTCTGCTAAAGATTTTTTAAATGGTGCTGATAAAGAAAAATTATTAGGAGAAATTTTACAATGAATGATAACAAAAAAAACAATAAATACATTGAGACCATAAAAGAGTTAAGCAAGAGTAAAAGGGGAAAAGCAATTCTTTTCTTTATTGTTTACTTTATTTTCTTCTTTGTTCTAATTGCCTTCTTAAGAAGCAGTTATAATAACTATGAACCACCTACAACTAATACTACTATTCATTCTGATTATAAGATTTCAGGCATTACTAATGGTAACTATCATTTCATTCGTGAAGAACTAATCAATAATAATTTAACTGCTTTTACTGGTGATAAAGCAGATAATAAAGTAGAGGGGTTAATGACTACTAATAATACCTTCTATAATTATTTTATCTATGACAATATTTATATGTTAAAGGTAAATAATGGTTATGAGGTAACAAACTCTTTCTACAATTATTACGATATTACCTCTGATAATAACTTATCTAGAATTCTTAATAATGCTACCTTAATATCTAAAACTGAATATGAAATGGGTACAACTACATATAATTATCAAATTACTACTAACACTTTAGTACAAATTATAAATAATACCAATATTGATATTGCAGATATTCCTAATACTATTATTTTAGAAACTAATGAAGATGATGAGGTTGTTAAAATAACTTATATTCTTGATAGTTATGCCAGTTATCTTACTAATGCCCCATCAACTGTCAGAATAACTATCAGCTACGCAAATTTCAGTCAAATAGATGCCACCTCTTTAAAAGTTCCTACTAATGAATAAAAAATAAAGCTTAAATGCTTTTTTCTTTTTACAAGGAGCATTCTTTCAGTTATAATATATAAAGAAAGAAAAGGTGAAAAGAATGTTTGAAAGTTTAGGAGATCGCTTACAAAACGCATTACATAAAATTAAAGGTTATGGCAAGATAACTGAAGATAATATTAGCGATATGATGAAAGAAATTAGATTAGCTCTTCTAGAAGCTGATGTTAACTATAAAGTTGTTAAAGAATTTATAAATAATGTTAAAGAGAAAGCTTTAGGTGAAGAAGTTAGAACTAGTATTAAACCTGGAGATTTATTTGTTAAAATAGTTAAAGATGAATTAACAGAATTATTAGGAGGAGAAAGCACTCCTTTAAATACAACAGGTAATCCAGCTATATTAATGTTAGTAGGTCTTCAAGGAAGCGGTAAAACAACAACCATTGGAAAACTAGCTAACTATTTGCGAAAAAAGAAAAATAAAAAACCATTGATGGTTGCCTGTGATATTTATCGTCCCGCTGCTATTGAACAATTAAAACAACTTGGTAGAGAATTAAATATTGAAGTGTATTCTGAAGGTAAAAATGATCCAGTAGAAATAAGTAAGAATGCTATCAAATATGCTAAAGATAATGGGTATGATTATGTTTTAATTGATACTGCAGGACGTCTTCAAATTGATGAAAAATTAATGCAAGAGCTTGATAATATCGTTAATGCTGTTAATCCAGAAGAAATACTATTAGTTTTAGATGCAATGGCTGGACAAGATGCTATTAATATAATTACAGGTTTTAATGAACGTTTACATTTAACAGGAGTTATTCTAACTAAATTAGATGGTGATACAAGAGGTGGTGTTGCCTTATCTGTTAGACATCTAACCCATGTTCCAATCAAATTTATTGGTGTTAGTGAAAAACTAGATGGTCTTGATAGTTTTGATCCAGAAAGGATGGCTGGTCGGATTTTAGGTATGGGAGATATTGTTTCCCTAGTTGAACAAGCTGAAGCAGCTATAGATGAGAAAGAAGCTGAAAAAACTGCTAAACGAATGCAAGAAGGTAAATTCGATCTTGAAGACTTTTTATCTACATTAAAACAAATAAAAAAATTAGGACCTCTAGAAAATCTCTTAAAATTAATACCAGGAGCAAAAAAGATGGGGTTATCAAATATTAATATTCCTCCTAAGCAAATGGCTCATATTGAAGCAATAATTTTATCAATGACAAAAGAAGAGAGAAGAAATCCAAGTATAATAAAAGCTTCTCGCAAGACACGTATTGCTAAAGGATGTGGCCTTTCTGTACAAGAAGTTAATAAATTACTAACTCAATTTGAGAGTATGAAAAAAATGATGAAACAAATGAAAAATGGTAATTTTAAGATGCCGTTTTAGGCTAATAGTAGATACAAAAAGCCTCCCTAGCGAATATCCTATAACAAAAGGAGGAAAAATGTATGCTATTTAATAATCAAGCTATTGATACTAGCGCTACTATTGATGGTAATAATAATTATATTGATCAGGACTTAGATATTGACATCAATATGAATAGTATGGGATCTAGTAACATGAATATGGATATGATGAGTCAACAATCACCAATAATAGAACCTATTCAAGAGCGTCAAATCCATAGAACTATCATGCATCAAGTTCCACATGTTTGTCCAATCAGAACAAGAATAATCAATCATCATATTTTTAAACATACCTATTGTCCAGAATATTCTTGTTGTGAAGAAAATGTTGTAACCAATATTGATCAAGGATCATGTTGTAACTTTAGATAGGTCAAGTTTTTACTTGATCTTTTGCTATAGAAATGTCTAATTATGTCATAACTCTTGTTTTTTGCTTATAATAATTATAATATTATAATAAGGAGTGTGAGATTATGATATATCCATCGATTGATAAATTATTAAATATTGTTAATTCTAAATATGAATTAGTTCATATTGCTGCAAGAAGAAGCAAAGAAATGACAAAAAAAGAAAATTATCAATTAGCACTTAATGAATATAAATCACAAAAGAACATCGGTCGAGCATTAGAAGAAATGCTCGAAGGTAAATTAAAAATAGTTGAGTCACCTAAATAGACTTGACTTTTTTTGAAAAAAACAAAAGCTATTGACGAACGTATGTTTATTTTGTTATAATATCCCTAATAAAGAAAACGAAGTACTATTCTAAAAAGAGGAGGTCTCATGAAAATAATACGTTTTGTTAAGAAAAAGCTAGGAATATATACTATATATCTTGATAATGATTCAGCATATGATCTTTACGAAGAAATAATCTTGAAAGAAGAGTTGTTGTTACAGAAAAATATCGAAAAAAAAGATCTAGATATATTATTACAAGAGAATAAAAATTGGGAATGCTATTATCAAGCATTAAATTGTTTGAAAAAAGTTTTAAAAACCAAGAAAGAGTTATCACTATATTTAGCAAAAAAACAATATAACAGTAAACAAATAGAATTTGCTCTAAAAAAATTAATAGACCAAAAATATTTAGATGACAAAGTATATGCTAGAAGCTTTATAAATAATCGAATAATGACTACTACTAAAGGACCCAAACGTATCGCTCAAGAATTAGAACAAAAAGGTATTTCTCCTCCTGATTATTTAGATGTGTTAAATAGCGAATATAATGAAGAAAAAGAAATAGAAAAAATTACTAAAATTGTTTCTAAGAAAACTATTTCTAATCGTAATAAAAGCTCTAAAATTTTGAAACAAAAATTAGAGCAAGAATTACTTATCCAAGGATTTAATCCTCAAATCATTAAGAAATATTTAAATAGTTATGAATTTCCTACAGATAAAATTATAGCCCAAAAAGAATATCAAAAATATTATCAAAAATTAAGTCGTAAATACCAAGGTAAAGAATTAGAATATAAACTTAAGCAAAAAATGTTTAATCTTGGCTTTATTAACTATTATGATGAATAATTTTTATAAAAAACACCTCAATTTTTCAATACAACTATTTTGGAAACTTTGAAAATCTTCAACAATTTTTTTCGTTTCCTCATTTAATTTTACATCTTCATATTTTTTTATTTTCTTTTCTAAATCGACAGTTCCCATCATTATACCTTTAATCAACAAATCTGCTATAGCAGAATCACTATTGTCATCCTTAACCTCTTTATCTATTCCCATATTTGCCATAACTTTAGTTATTAAACCTGTTTTTTCTTTTTTTCCCTTTCCATTGATTAAAATTTTTTTCGCTTTTTTGAAATACTCCTCATATCCTTGTAAAATTTCTTCAATTATATTCTTTATTTTATTATCCTTATTTTCTAATACTGTATTTAATTTTTTTAGACTTGAAATACTCATTTCACTATCTTTATAAATATGTGTTACTATCTCCAAATTCTCATTCATTATTATCATCCTTTCGTTACTATTTTGTCCAATTTATTGAAGAATATACTATAAATATGCTATAATCTTTTAAAGAATAGGAGAATAGTATGATAGATAAAATTATTAAAAATATAGATATTAATTGTCAAAGTAGTATAAGATTGGCTTTTTCAAAAATAGTTTATTTTGATCCTTATTTGCTAAAAACAGAACCACATGATGCAGATTATATCTTTATAACTCATCCACATTATGATCATTTTTCTTTGGAAGATATTGCTAAAGTAGCTAATGATAACACAATTATTATTGCACCTAGTGTTGTTATTAAAGAATTACCTAAAAAATATAATTATGAAAAAATTAACATTGGAGAAGAAAAAAATTATGGCGACTTTTCTGTCAAAATTTATCCTTCTTATAATATAAATAAACAATTTCATCCTAAAGAAGCAGGATATGTTGGCTATTTGTTAACAATAATCGATGAAACCTATTTCATTCCCGGTGATAGTGATGTTATTCCTTTTTATGATACCTTAAAAGATTTAACGGTACTGTTTTTACCTGTTGGTGGTACTTACACTATGACTAGTAAAGAAGCTAGCGCTTTAGTTAACCAAATAAAGCCAAAATTAGCTATTCCTATTCATTATGGCCTGGCCGCAGGAACTATAGCTGATGCTGAGGATTTCAGAAATAATCTTGATGACGAAATTACTTGTCATATCTTTTATAAATAATGGAGGTATCATGATTGAATTCAAAAATGTCTTTAAAAAATATAAAAATACTACAATCTTAAAAAACATTTCCTTTAAAATTGAAACTGGAAATATTGTCTGCTTAATTGGTGAAAGTGGCTGTGGTAAAACTACAACCTTAAAAATGATAAATCGCTTAATTGAACCAACTAAAGGACATGTTTTAATAGATGGTGACGATGTAAAAAATAAAAATGCTATTACTTTAAGACGTGAAATTGGCTATGTAATCCAGCAAACTGGTTTGTTTCCTCATCTTACTGTAAGAGAAAATATAGAATTAATTGCTAAGTTAAAAAAAATACCAAAAGAAGAAATAACTAAAAAGATTAAAGAAATGTTAGATATGGTAGATCTTGATAAGGAATTACTTGATCGCTATCCCACAGAACTATCAGGAGGTCAACAACAAAGAGTAGGAGTAGCTAGAGCTTTTCTTACTGATCCTGCTGTAATATTAATGGACGAACCTTTTTCAGCTTTAGATCCTATGACTAGAAACAATTTGCAAGATGAATTATTAAAAATTCAAGATAAGTTTCATAAGACAATTGTTTTTGTTACTCATGATATGGATGAGGCCATAAAAATAGCAGACAAAATCTGTATAATGGATGGAGGAAAAATTATTCAATATGATACTCCTGAAAATATTCTGAAAAAACCTAAAAACAAATTTGTTAGTGATTTTGTGGGACCTAAAAGAATTTGGACCTCACCAGAATTAATAAAAATTAAAGATATTATGTTAAAAAAAACAGTAACATGTTCACCTAATATGACAGTATTTAACTGTATTAACAGAATGAAGATGATGCATGTTGATACATTAATGGTTGTAGATAATAATCATAAGTATTTAGGTTCTATCATTGCTAGTGAACTTACTAAAAATGTTAATATCCATAAACCAGCGAAAGAATATCTATCGGAAAAACAAGTAACCGTCTTAAATACAGATACTATTATTGATGCTTTAAAAATTGTTGAAAAATTAAATATTATGACAATTCCTGTAGTCAATAATAATGGTGTTTTAGTAGGCTTAGTAAGCAGAAGTAGTCTTTTCACCTCTCTAAGCAGTCAATTTATTGAAGGAGGTGAACTATAATGGAATTTTTAGATTATTTTAAAGATAATTTATCAGAAATTATTTCTCTTTTAATTGAACATATAGAGCTTACTTTCTTAGCCTTACTCTTAGCCATTATTATTGGTGTTCCTATTGGTATTTTAATTAGTTATATCAAAAAAATAAATAAACCAGTTTTAGGAATTGCAAGTGTCATTCAAGCAATACCAAGTATGGCTTTACTAGGTTTTGCCATTCCCTTCTTAGGGATAGGAACTACTCCTGCTATTGTAATGGTTGTATTATATTCCTTATTACCAATTATCAAAAATACTTATACAGGTATTAGTAATATTGACAGTAATATGATTGAATCTGCTACAGGTATTGGTTTAACTAAATGGCAAATTCTTTACAAGATCCAAATTCCATTAGCTCTTCCTGTTATTATGGCTGGTATCAGGATCAGTGCAGTTACAGCAGTAGGACTTATGACTATGGCTGCCTTTATTGGTGGAGGTGGTTTAGGATATCTTGTTTTTTCAGGTATCAGAACAGTTAATAACTATCAAATTTTAGCTGGAGCAATTCCTGCTTGTTTACTTGCTTTAACGGTAGATTATTTAATTGGCATCATAGAAAAATTAGTAACGCCAATTAGCCTTCAAAAAGGAAAAAATATAGATAAAAAATTATTAAAAAAGAAACGTTTACATCAAAAAATTATTTTAATTGTAAGCACTGTTATTCTATTAATCATCTTTGCCTTTACATATTTTACCTCTAATAAAAATACAGATGCTATTGTTGTTGGTAGTAAAGATTTTACAGAACAAAATGTTCTTTGTTATATGGTAAGTGATGCTATTAAAGATAAAACTGGTTATGATGTTATTGAAAATTGTAATCTTGGTGGTACCCAAGTATGTTTTGAAGCTTTAAAACGTGGTGATATTGATCTTTACATAGACTATACTGGAACTGTCTATGGTGATACTTTAAACTATGAACCAATTACAGATATTGAAGAGGTTTATAATACAGTTAAAGATGATTTAGCTAATAATTATAATTTAATAGTTTTAGAGCAAATGGGCTTTAATAATACCTATACTCTTGCTGTTAAAAGAGAAACCGCTGAACAATATAATTTAAAAACTATGAGTGACTTAGCTAGAGTATCAAGAAATATGATAATTAGTCCGAGTCTTGAATTTATTAATCGTGAGGATGGATTAGATAGAGTAAACAGTGTATATGGTTATAGTTTTAAAGATGTTATAGGAATAGATGGTAGTCCTAGGTATACAGCTTTAATAAATAATGAAAGTGATGTTGTAGATGCATTCGCTACAGATGGACTTTTAAAAAAATTTAATCTTGTTGTCTTAGAAGATGATAAAAATGCCTTTCCACCATATTATGCAATTCCTATTGTTAGAAATGAGACTTTAGAAAAATATCCTGAAATAGAAGGAGTACTAACTAGTCTTGGTAGTAAATTAAATAATGATATAATGAGTGAATTAAATTATCAAGTGGATGAACTAGGTGAAAATCCTCGTGATGTAGCAAGAGAATTCCTTGATAGTATTGATTTTTAGTAATATAATACAAAATGAAAGGACGACATTATGGAAATAATTGTAGGAGGTATTGTTGAGAAAAATGGTAAGGTTTTACTAGTTAAAGAGGCTAAAAAGGCTTGCTATGGAAAATGGAATCTTCCTGCTGGACATTTAGAACCAAATGAAACTTTAAAAGATGGAGCTTTAAGAGAAATTAAAGAAGAAACAGGTTATAATGTGGAACTTACCGGTATTCTTAATGTTGCTAATAAAAAAATAGAAAATGATTTATTACTAGTAGTTATTTTCTCTACAAATATTATTGGTGGTAATATAAAAATAAATGAAAAAGAAATTCTTTCTGTAAAGTGGTTTGACATAGATGATGTTATAAATAACATGGATGATGAATTGAGAGACATAAAATTTATTAAAGAACCACTTATAAACTATAAAGAACATACTGTTGGTCCAATCGATTTAATTAACGAAATATAAGGAGAAAAATAATGATTATTACAACAGACATGTTGGATAAAAAAGTTCCAACAGAAATGTTCCCAACTAGATTTGATAGTGCTACTGATTTATATACTTGTACAGAAGAAGGGATAATATTATATAATATAAATCCTACTACTTGGAATTTGCTTTATCCTTTTTTTTGGCCAAAAGCATAAATTTACTATTTATAATTATAGTATTTAAAATAAGGATATTACTTTTAATGAACTAATTGAAATATATAAAGAGGTATATCATAGATACTATGAGGAAAAAGAAGGGTATAATGAATGCAAACGGAAACAAGTATTAGTTGAAGAGTTCAACATTATATTTGGTATTAATAACACTACTATAAACAATAAATTAGATTTTCATTATGAGATCAAATATTCAAAATCTAAAAATGTATATACACTTTATTATCTAGAAAGTTATATTGTAAATACCGTTGATATCAGAAAATTATTAAAACAAAATAAGTATTCTCAAGCTATTTTAGATTTAAATAATTATCACGGGGCCACCTCACTAAATGGTGTGAAATTAGCTGATAGTGTCATATATATCCTTAGTGATGTGAAAAAATTAGAGTTATTAAAGAAAAGTATAATTAAGAAAGAGGAAAAATAATGTATGATGTGAAAGATGAATGCTATTATCATATTAATACAGGACAAGAATTAAACCTAGGTGCTATTTTAGAAATTGGTCATAAGTATAATAAATTTTACAATGAAATATATAATAGTGAACATTTAGAAACCAATAAAGATGCTAATAGTATTTTACTTGAAATGGTGAGAGCTAAAACTCTTTCTTTTCAGAATCAACAAGTAGCTTCTATAGTATTGAAAACAGTCTCTGATTCTGCAATGATTACTAGAGAACTTATGTTTGAAGAAACAAGGAAAGAAATTAATGAAAATTTACCATCTAGACTAAAATGTCTTTATGTCTGTAAAACAGAATCTGAATTAAAAACATGGTGTGCTATCTTTAAAAGAGCAAACAAAAATAAATATCAAATATTAAAATTAAAATTAACTGGAAAGATTTTTCTTGGTGATGCTTCTTTGATTTTGCGTCAAAATATATCTTTGAATAAGAAAAAGGAGCAAGCTTATAAATATTGGCATGGTGATAAAAAAGATAACATAAATGAATATCTTTTCATTGGTACAGCTAAAGTTGTAAAAATAATTAATAATATATGAAAGAAGGAATATAATGAAAATTAAATACAAAGTTTTAAATATGAAATGTTCTGGTTGTGAAAATAGAATAAGAAACTCTTTAAAAATGTTAAAAGGAGTTAAAGATGTTTCTGCTAATCATGAAACTGGTGAGGTAATTGTAACTTTAAAAAATGAAGAAATAAAAGATGATGTTAAGAAATTACTTAATGATTTAGAATTTACTGTTGTAGATGATAGTGAGCTAGAATGAAAAAAATAGTTTTAAGCATAGAAGGAATGACTTGTACTGCTTGTTCTTTAGGACTTGAAAAATTTTTAAATAAGCAACCAGGTATCATTGAAGCACGTGTTAACTTAGTATTAGCAACTGCAACAATAAAATATGATGATAAGTTAAAGGTTACTGATATTGAAACCTATATTGCTAAAGCAGGATTTAAAAGCTTAGGTAAGAATAATAATGGTAAATCAAAGAAAGAAAAAACGTTCTTAATTATTTTTGGTATCCTCGAAATAATTCTCATGTATGTCTCAATGGGATCTATGATTGGCTTGCCAGTTTTTGCTTTTCTGGATATGAACAAAGCACCAATTAACTATACAATTTTTCTTGCTTCTTTGACATCTCTATTTATAGTTTATGGTTTTGATATTATAAAAAATGGAATTTTAAACCTAATTAATAAAATGCCAAATATGGATTCTCTAGTAGGAATTGGTGTAATTATTAATTTTCTATATAGTATGTACTTTGTTATTTTAATTATATTAGGTCATACTAATTACGTTCATAATCTTTATTTTGAAAGTTCTGCTACTATTATTTTCTTTGTTAAATTAGGTCGGTTTATTGAGAAGAAAAATAAAATGCATGCTGCTGATAGTATTAAAAACTTAGTAGAAATAACGCCTAAAAAAGGAATTGTTAAAAGAGATGGAGAAGAAATAGCAGTAACTATTGATGAAATAAAACCTGGTGATATAGTTGTTTCTAAAGCAGGAGATAGAATTAGTGTTGATGGGATAATTACGAAGGGAAATACTTATGTTGATGAGACTTTCTTAACTGGAGAAAGTAAACCAGTAAAAAAAGACCTTAACTCTAAAGTCTTAGACGGTAGTTATAATTATAATGGCTACATTGAATATAAAGCTACCTCAGTTGGAAAAAATTCTAGTATTTCTAAAATTGTAGATTTAGTTGTTGAAGCTACTAATTCTAAACCTAAAATTGCCATCTATGCTGATAAAATTAGTTCATATTTCGTTCCTATGATCTTTTTAATTGCTATCATCACTTTTATTATTCATCTTATTCTAAATCATCCATTAAGTCTAGCGATTAATTCTCTAGTGTCAGTTCTAGTTGTAGCTTGTCCCTGTGCTTTAGGACTTGCTACTCCTTTAGCTATCGTACTTGCTATATCATATTGTAGTAAGAACGGAATATTAATAAAAAATGGTAATAGCTTTGAACTTATAAACAATATAAATACGATTGTTTTTGATAAAACTGGTACTCTAACTGAAGCCAAAATGAAATTAGTTGCTGGAATATATCAGAAGGAAGATTTAATAATTCTGCAAAACTTAGAAACAAATTCAAATCATCCTCTTGCTCAAGGAATAATGAATAAAAGTAAATTTCCTCGTTATAATGTAGAAAAGTTTCAAGAGAAAGCTGGTCTAGGTATAAAGGGCATTATCAATAATACTCTATATTATGCTGGTGGTAGTAATTATTTAGCAAAAAAGAAATTAAAGAACCCATTTATAGATCAGAAAATCTATCAAGAAAATTCAGCTAACAGCAAAGTTTTTCTTTTCACAGATGAAAAAGTATTAGCAGTTTTCTTTCTAACTGATCCGATAAAAAAAGACTCTTTTGAGATTATAAAATCATTAAAAAAACTTAATAAAACAGTTGTAATGCTCACAGGTGATAACAAAGAAATTTCCTCACTCGTTGCTAAAGAACTTTCCATCGAAAAAGTAGTAAGTGAGGTCGTACCATCAGAAAAATTAGATTTTATTGCTACAGTAAATACAAATAATAATGTTATGATGGTAGGGGATGGTATTAATGATAGTCCGGCCTTAAGAAAAGCTACAGTATCTATTAGTGTCTTTAAAGGTACAGATATTAGTGCTGATTCGAGTGATATTGTGTTATTAAAAGATGATTTAAATTTAATTAATAAATTATTTTCTATTAGTAAAAGAACCTTTAGAATAATTAAAGAAAACCTCTTCTGGTCTTTATTTTACAATATTTGTATGATTCCCCTTGCTACTGGTTTTCTTCCTATTAAACTTAATCCTATGATAGCAAGTATTGCCATGACGTTAAGCAGCATTACTGTTGTTTTAAACAGTTTTAGATTATTAAAAAAGGCTCATTCTAAGTAATATTTAATCTTAGAATAAGCTTCTACTAGTTCTTCTTCAATTCCTTTTTTACAGTTGGCAGGCGAAGGTGAAGGCAGTTTTATCGCGGCAATTCCAGTATCTTTTAATATATATTTATTATAAAGATCATAAGCTTTGGTACCTGTTGTAAAAATTGCTTTAATATTACTATTGAGAATAATTTTTTTAATATCGTTTGGTACGACATTTTTAATACTGCTATCACTAGAAGATTTTATATCACATTCTTTAACAACATCAAAAATGGCAATTTTATGTTTTAAGAGAAATAGTTTTCTAGCTTCAGTATTAGCTTCAATTTTCTCGTGGAATATTTTTTCTAAAGTAGGCCAGAATCTATTTCTAGGATTAGCATAATAAAAGTTGTTTTCTCGTGATTTAACAGAAGGAAAGCTTCCAAGAATTAGCACCTTTGATTCTTGATTATAAATTGGATCTAGTGGATGTACTACTTTCATTTTTTCACCTCATGTGCTAGTATAAATATAAATAAATCTTTTGTAAAGAAGGGAAAATATGCAAAATATTGATTACTTATTTGCTAGTTTATCTAAATCAAAGTTTAGAAGCAGTTTTCATCTAAAAAAACAAGATCTAGATTATATCAATAAAAAAGGTTTGGAAACAATTAAATCACATGCCTATGATTTTATTAACCAAAGATTAAAGCCAAGCTTTATTCCAAATGATGGTAAACAAACTCCTATGAAAGGGCATCCTGTTTTTATAGCTCAACATGCCACTGCTACTTGTTGCCGTAATTGCCTTTATAAATGGCATAAAATTCCTAAGAATAGAGACTTGACTGCTAAAGAGATTGATTACGTAGTTACAGTAATTATGACATTTATAAATAAAGAAATTGCTATAGATAATACTAAATTACCACAGTAGTTTAAAATATATAAAAAAGCCTAACAAAGAAAACATGTTAGGCTTTTTATAATCCTTAATAATGGTGGGACGTTAGGGATTCGAACCCTAGACCCACTGATTAAGAGTCAGTTGCTCTACCAACTGAGCTAACGTCCCATTAAAAATTGTTAATTGCAAAATACATAAATTAATATAGCACAGAAAAAACAAAAAATAAAGGATTTTCAGATTAATTTTGTAAAAAACTGCTATAAACTGAACTGAAAAAGTAAATGCAACCTAAAAATTAATAATAGTTGCAGTTAAACGTTCAAATGAAAAGTGTTGCATTTAAACGTTCAAGATATATAATAACCTATTGATGGTGCTTATAAAAT
>DVIS01000043.1 GCA_018711135.1 Candidatus Onthousia faecavium | reverse complement strand
TTACCTAATGTATTTCCCATCTTTAAAACTCCTTATTTTCACTATTATCTTATCATATAATTATGGAATTTTATCAGAATAATTGTGGAAAAAAAAAGTAACTATTTCACTTTAGGGGTGTGAATAGTTACGTTGCAGAATCTTTTTTTGATGTATATTTTTTCTTTTGAACATAAATCTTTGCGAAAAAGTTTTTTATTTTTCTTTTTTTATACAGAAAAAGAGTGAAAACTAATTTTCACTCCTTAAAACTGCAAGTATAAATAAAAATGACTTTTTTATATAAAAAGAGACTATAAATCAATTATCTTTTGTAACTTTTCTTTTATAGTCTCATCAGAAATAGCTTTTATTATATTTTCTAATTGTTTAGTTTTTAAAAAAAGATGTAACTTTTCTTCATAATTTTCCAATTTAGTAATAGTATCTTTTAATTGTAAATGAATAGCATTACGACTAACTTGATATTTACTAGCTAATTCACTAAGAGATAAGTTGTGAAAATAATAATCTTCAAAGTAATTTTGCTGTTTAGAAGTTAAAAGACTACCATATAAGTCATAAAGTAGAGTATAATAAACCAGTTGTTCCATTTATAATCCTATTATTTTTAATATTGCAATAATTACAGCTCCTAAACCAATTAGAAAATAAAGAATTGTTAATTTATTACGTTTATATATTAGATGATTATTAATTCCCATAACAATTAAAGTAATACCTAAAATAAGTTCAAAGACATATACTAATTCGTTTTTAAACAAAGTGATAATACCAAAAATGATAACAGTCAGAGTTAAAATCAATTGGATTATAATTAAATATTTTGGATATTTAGAAACCTTTTTTTCTATTTTTTTTCCATTAGGATTAATATTAGTGATGCTTTTTTTCATTTATTCCTCCATGAAGTCTTTAAAGAGACTATATATATACTTTTCAATATCAAATTCTTGAAGATCATTTTCAGTTTCACCTAAACCGATGAGCTTAACTGGTAAATTTAATTCTTCTTTTATCGCTAAAACAACTCCACCTTTAGCAGTACTATCTAATTTTGTTAATACTAATCCAGTAAGATTGGTGATTTCTTTAAAAGCTTTAGCTTGCGAAATACCATTTTGGCCAGTAGTAGCGTCTATTACTAATAGGGTTTCATGGGGGGCATCATTAATTAGTTTTGTTATAACTCGATTCATTTTTGCAAGTTCATTCATTAAATTAACCTTATTTTGTAAACGGCCGGCAGTATCAATTAAAACAGTATCTACTTTATCTGTTAAGGCTTTTTCTAACCCTTCATAGATTACACTTGAAGGGTCCATACCTTCTTCTTTACCATAGAATTCAACATTAAGGCGATCTGCCCATTCTTTTAATTGCTCTGTAGCACCAGCTCTAAAAGTATCTCCTGCTATCAATAAAACGCGCCGACCAGCCTTTTTTTCTTTAGCCGCAATTTTAGCAATAGTTGTTGTTTTACCCACACCATTAACGCCAACAAATAAATATACAGTTGGAGATGTTTCACTTCTTTTTAAAGTGGTGGATAGTAAAGCACCACCTACATAGATAATAAAGAGTTCATCAACTATTATTTCTTTTAATTCGATAGGATTAGTAATTTTTTCCTCTTTGACACGTTTGCGTAACTTTTCAAGAAATTTCATAACAGTATTTACGCCAATATCAGCATAGATAAGAATTTCTTCTAATTCCTCAAAATAGGATTCATCTATTTTGTTATGTCTTTTCGTAAGTTCTAAAAGTTTAGAAGAAAAATTATGACGAGTTTTACTTAAACCTTTATCATAAATTTCAAGACTTTCTTCCTGTTTAGCAAATTCTTCTTGAGAAATATTTTCTTCTTTAGATATTTTTTCTTCTCTTTTTGTAAACTTTTCTTTTAATTTACTTAAAAAACCCATTTGTATCACCACAAATATTGTATCATATAGTTTTTCCTTTTAAAAGCTTGTTATAGTAAAAAACTTAGAAAGACATTAACATTGGATTCATCTTTGATGAGAATTTTATCATCTTCTGTAAGTAGAATATATTTATTTTTAGAGATTAAAGTGCTTAAAGGAACAGCAAAATAGTTGGCAATAATTCTAAAATTAGACAGTCTTTCTCCTCGACCATTGATTAAATCTAATAAAGTGGTATAGGGAATATCCACAGCTTTAGATAGTTGTAAATAACTGGTTAGGGAATTTTTCTTCATTAATTTTTTTAGAATGTGTTTATTCATTTTAATCACCAATTATATTATAAAGTTTATCTTTTAGAAAGCAAGATGAATCTTAAAAATTACGAAAGTTCGTAAATAAATAGTTGTTAAATGGATGTAGCATTAGCTAAATAGTTACATATAATATTTTGAACTGAAAGGAGGATTTAGTTTGAAAAAAATAATTATCTATATTGCTTTTGTTTTAGTTATATTTTTAATAGTTTGTGCCGTTTTATTTAATTTTAACAAGAGTGATAATAGTGGCAACGAGAAATTAGAGAAAGTAAGATTAGCTGAAGTAGCGCATACTATCTTTTATGCGCCGATGTATGTTGCTATTGAAGAAGGATATTTTGAAGAAAAAGGAATCAATATTGAACTTACTTTAGCAAGTGGTGCTGACAAAGTAAGTGCTGCAGTATTAGCAGGAGATGCTGATATTGGATTCGCTGGTAGTGAAGCAACTATTTATGTGTATAATGGTGGAGAAAAAGATTATTTAAAGACTTTTGCTCAGTTAACACAAAAAGATGGTTCTTTCATAGTAGCACGAGAAAATATTGAAGATTTTACACTTGAAGATTTAGTTGGAAAAACTATTATTGGTGGTAGAACTGGAGGAATGCCGGAGATGACCTTGGAATGGTCCCTTACTGATGCTGGTATTGATCCTAAAAATGATCTAAATATAGATACTTCTGTAGCTTTCTCAGCAATGAGTAGCGCTTTTATAGGAGGAACAGGTGACTTTGTCGCTTTATTTGAACCTAATGCTTTACAACTTGAACAGGAAGGATATGGTTATGTGGTAGCAAGTTTGGGTGAGCTTGGAGGGATTGTTCCTTATACGGCTTTCTTTGCTAGAGATAGTTATTTAAATGATAATAAAGAATTAGTCGCTAATTTTGAAGAAGCTATTCAGATGGGGCTTGATTTTGTTCATAGTAAATCTGATGAAGAGGTAGCAGAGGCAATAATTGATCAATTCCCAGATACATCACTTGAAGATTTAACAAAAGTTGTAGCAAGATATAGATCAATTGATGCTTGGCCAGAAACAACAGAGTTTACAGAAGAAGCATTTGACCACTTACAAGATATTATGATTAATGCTAATGAACTTGAAAGTAAGGTTCCATTTAGTGACTTGATGTATGAAGAATAATATTCTAGAGATTACACATCTTTCTAAAAATTATCAAGATAATGATGGAGAGATTGAAGCGATTAAAGATATTAATCTAAAAATTAGTGAGGGAGAATTTGTGGTTATTGTTGGACCATCAGGCTGTGGTAAAAGTACCCTACTATCAATATTAGCTAACTTAGATAAAAAATCAGGTGGAGATTTAAAATATAATAAAAAGGAGATAAAAGTTGGTTATATGTTACAAAATGATTCTTTATTTCCTTGGCTTAATATTTTAGATAATTGTCTTTTAGGTTTAAAAATTAAAGGTAAAGTTAAGGAAAAAGATAAGGAGTATGTATTAAAATTATTGGATATGTATGGATTAAATGAGTTTAAAAATAAATTTCCTAATAGTTTATCAGGAGGTATGAGACAAAGAGTTGCTTTAATTAGAACACTTGCAACTAAGCCTGATATATTACTTTTGGACGAACCATTTTCAGCACTGGATGCTATGACAAGAGTAATGCTTGCTGATGATGTTTATAAGATGGTTAAAGATTTAGGGAAAACAGCTATTATGGTTACTCATGATATTGGCGAAGCAGTTAGTATAGCTAGTAAGGTTGTAGTACTTACGGAAAGGCCTTGTGTAGTGAAAAAAGTCTATGATATTAATTATGATAACCGTTCTACTCCTTTTAACAACCGAAAAGAAAAGGAATTTAATTATTACTATGAGAAAATATGGAGAGATTTAGATGTCAAACTCTAGTTTAGAACATAAAGAATTTCTGCGAAAAAAGAGAAAAGAAAAAATAATTGTTATTAGTTTCCAAATTTTAATTTTACTAGTGTTCATTTGTGGTTGGGAATTATTAGCAAGATATGAACTTATAAATACTTTTCTTTTGTCTAGTCCTAGTTTAGTCATAAATACTTTAGTTAATTTATTTACAGATAATGATCTGTTTACACATATAGGAATTACTTTATATGAGACAGTTGTTAGTTTCTTAATTGTAACGGTTTTATCATTGTTAATTTCTACTCTACTTTGGTTTTCTAAAAGATTAGCTAGAATACTTGATCCTTATTTAACAATTTTAAACTCACTACCAAAAGTTGCACTTGGACCTTTAATTATTATTTGGGTAGGTGCTAGTACTAATTCTATTATTTTTATGGCTTTATTGATTACCTTATTTCTATCTATTATAAATGTGTATCATAATTTCAAAGAAACTGATAGTAATTATATTACTTTACTTAGGAGTTTAGGTGCAAATAAATTACAAATATTTATGAAAGCAGTTATTCCTTTTAACTTATCTAATATAATTAATAATCTAAAGATTAATGTTAGTATGTGTTACATCGGAGTAATTATGGGAGAGTTATTAGTATCTAAAAAAGGGTTAGGGTATTTAATAATGTATGGTACACAAGTATTTAATATAGATCTTGTTATCGCTTCAGTTATTGTTCTAGGAGTTTTAGCCTTCTTATTCTATTATCTTATTTGTTTACTTGAGAAATTTATTCAAAAGAAAACTGTTAACTAATGGGTTAGCAGTTTTTTAAAATTAATAATTAGTGTTTTAGTCTTTTTATATTACTATTTTAAAAAATATGTTACTAAAAATGAATAGATAATTAGAGTCATAAAACTTATAAAACTATTTAATATATATTCTATTTCATTTTTGTAGCTATTTTAGATTTAATGGGATAAAATGAATTTACTAACTCAATAAACTCTGCATAATTTTCAATACTATAGTCAGTTATTTCATTTATTCTTATTCTGTCTAGATCAGCATATTTATCATAAATATTTACAACTTCAATTCCAGAATTTTTACCTGCTAATACACCTGTATAAGAATCTTCAAATATTAAACATTCACTTGGTATTGCACTGTAGTATTGCATGATTTTATTGTAAATCTCTGGATTAGGCTTTTTATTTTTTACATCTTCTTTTCTTGTGATTAAATCAAAAACATTTTCTATACTCATTTGTCCTAACATCGTTTTATTCTTTTTAGAATAAATATCCAATTGAACTTGTGTTGTCATTGTTGCTAATATTAAAGTAAAGCCCAAATCTTTTAATTTTAATATAAGGTTTACAACATTAGGTTTGAAATCCATTTCATTTTCTAAAATTTCTCCAGATTTATCCCATCTTATTTTTAGTAATCTATCTGTATCTTGAATACTAAAGTCATACTTTTTTATTAGATATCCACAATATGCTAAATATATATCACTATTTTGGTTGTTATGAAGAAAATTATCTCTTTCAGCTTGTATGTCATCTAAATCTATAGATATCCCACCAAATTCTTCAATTAATTTTTGATCTGTTCTATTCCAAACGCCAATAGAATCAATTAATGTTCCATCCATATCAAAAATAATATATTTTTTATCTTCTAATTTAAGTTGATTTAACTGTTTCACTAATTTTCACCTCATTATCGATGTATTTCCATATTCTATTATATTGTTCTAACTGGGTAGTTTTCTTAACCTGTGCAACAGGATGGTATAAAGGAATAATTACAAAATCATTAATTTTAATTTCTGGATACGTAATAATAGTACTACTTAATGTTTTGTCTATATCAAATTGAAAGATTTTAGATAAAGATAATAAAGGATAATATCCTAATGTTAAAATAACTCCTGGTTTAACAATTTCAATTTGTCTTAGTAAAAATTCTTGGCAATTTATAGTCGATTTCTTTAAATCAATGTTATCTCCTCTATAATTGTCACCATATCTTGCACACATAATTGCATTAGTAATAAATATCTTATCTAAATTATATTTACCATTAGAGGATTCTTTTATATAGTACTCTAACATTTTTTTAGTGGTACTTCCTTCTTGTTCAATTAAACTTTTCCAATTATCTTTTGTAGGGCTTTCCATATATGATATATTTAACTTTTTCATATCATTATAAGGTCCCCAATCTTGTCCTATAATCATTATTTTAGAATCTAATCTGTTAAACCAGTCAGTCCAAATAGATGGAATATTTTTGCAAAACTTTTTATTTTGATAAATATTTATAAGCGAACAATCTTTACCATGTTTCTTTTTTAAAGATACACACTTTTTACAATTTGCCATAGAATTAATTAATTCATCAAATAATTGCTCTTTCATTTTATATTAATTCCTTTTCTAATAAAGATTTCGTTTTACAGTTGTCACATAAAGGACATTTTGTACAATTATGTTTATTACAGTGATTATTTCCAATTTCCCATAAATATTTATCAACATCGATAGGATTGATTTTTAATTTATTGCTAGCATTTATATATGCAGTTGATAACTCAGCTATTTGTTTTGCTGTTAATTCTTTATTTTTGATAATACCATTTAAGTAACTAATTTCTATATCATGTCTGTCCAATGGTATAGCTTGTATGCCATCATCTAAAACAAAGATATTAGATTCATAAATTAATCTTAATAATAATCCTCCTGTCTTTTGTCCATAACTTTTAGAAGTATTTATAAAATTATTTAAACCATTAAAGGAATTAAATGTTTTAATTTTATTTAATAAATTTTCATATTGATTTAAAAATACTGACAATTTTAACCACTTATTAACTGCGACATTAGGATATCTAGGATGAATATTATTTTTAATAATATTAAATAACGTTTCTTTATCATCATTAAAGTTTTTTATAACATACTGTGGATTAAATATATAGGGAAAATTATGATAAGTATTAATTAAATTATTATGATATATTTTTGACCTCATACCATAATCTAATAAGCACGAATAAAAAATATATAATAACCATTCATTAGATTTATATTTTATCTCTTCAGGAAATTCTACATTAGCAATAATATCTGTATTTTCCTTCGAAAAATGTTCATTTAATATTTTTATAGTTTTCAATAAACTTTCTTCATTTATATACATTATTTACCTCAATGGTTAATTATTTCATCATTTCCCAACTTTTAAAATATACACATTCTAACTTATCATTGAATTTAATTTCGTATATTCCATCAAATTCTTGATTATTTTGTTTGAGAATCCATTCTGCTATTACTATATTTCCGTCTATTGCTAATAATTTAATATCAATACTTTCTATATCTTCATCTTTTATGTGTTGCCATTCTTGGTTAATTTCTTGGATTGTTGTATATGGTTTCATAAATGGTGTTTCTTGATAAAAAGTTGTTTTAGTAAATAATGATACTGCGCCTTCTATATCTTTGTTAATCCAATAATCTTTTAACTTATTTAACCACTTTTCTGCATATTGTTTATTCATGATTATTTTCCTTTCATTACTTTAACTTTATATAATATTTTAGGTTTTGAATATTCTTCTTCATCTCTAGTCATAGAAGTTTCTTCTGCCTCTACTGGACCAATGATTCCAAAATATTTATTAACATCTTCCAAATCAAAAAATCTTTTTGTATAAACCCCTTCAAAGTAAAAGTTTTTCTCTCGTTCTTCACCAACACCTGCTCCGAAATTAAAATCATTAACAGAAGCAACTCGTGCTAACAATATTCCATCCGTTTTTAATATTCTTTTTATTTCATTCATGATATGTATAGTATCTTGATTATTAAAATACTGTAAAGATAAACCTGCTATAATTAAAGAATATGTATCACTATCAATTGGAAACTTCTCTAACATATTTAAATACATTATTTTACTGTTATGAATATTATCTTCAACGCTCTTTAAAGCTTCTTTAGAAAAGTCACAAGATAAAACGTTATATCCTCTTTCTATTAAATATAAAGTATCAGCACCTATTCCACAACCTAAATCTAAAATTTCGCTATCTTTATTTTTATCTAAAATATCTTTATATTCATCTAGCCACAAATCATAAACTGGAATACTAGAACGTTTTTTAGACCAATTATCCCACATTTTAACATAACCATTAGTTGTCATATTAAATCACCTCATTTTTAACTTTTCAAATATTAGAAATAATTACTCTTTTGATTCAATATTTTTTGTTTTTAATATTAACTCATCAAAATCAGATATATATTTTTGATCTTGTACTACACGATATTTTTCATATTCGTCTAGTGCTAGTTTATCAGCAATTTCTCTTTTGATTTTTCCGTTATCTTTTAAAATGTTATATTCATTAAGATTTAAGAACATTTCTAATTTATCTTTCCATTCTTGCATAGAAATAATATGTCCCAGTTTTACTTGTCTTTCGGCAAAATCTAAATACATAGATACTAAATTATTTAATTCTTTTAATTCTTCTTCAGATAAATAATTTTTAGCAACGGTAACATCCGTTTCTAGTATTTTACCATCAGGTGCATTTTTCCACGTTTTAAGTCCCATATAATCTTTTTTAGAGCTGACTCTACTATATATTATTTCTGGAGCTGTCATTCCTGTGATAGCATAATGTAATTTATTTTGAACATTCTTATAAAATTCTTTTGTTATCTCACTATTTTTATCATAATCATAGCTACATTCTTTATAAATATCTGTAATTTTTTGATAAAATCTTCTTTCACTAGCTCTAATTTCTTTAATTTTAACTAATAATTCATCAAAATAATCTTTACCAAATTTCGGACCATTTTTTAGTAATTCAGTATTTAAAACATATCCTTTTTTAATATAGTCTTTTAATGTATTTGTTGCCCATATTCTAAAACTAGTAGCTTCTTTTGAATTAACTCTATATCCAACAGCAATAATTGCATCTAAACTATAAAAATTTGTATTATATTTCTTTCCATCTGCGGCAGTTACTCTAATTTTTTGAGTAACTGAATCTTTATTTAATTCACCGCTTTTAAATATATTTTGTAAATGGTATGTAATATTATTTTCTGCTACATTGAATAACTCAGCCATTGTTTTTTGTGTCAACCAAAAATCTTCATTGTCATATAAAACTTCTATTTGTACATTACCATTTTCACTTTGATATAAAATTAAATCTTTTAGTTTATCTATTTTCATTTATCTAATCCTCCTCTCATCAATTATCTTTCTAAATATGCATTTCAACATCCATTTGGTTAAGAAACTTTTCTAAGTTATCTAAAAGTTCATCATAAAGAACTATTTGTATATGAGCATATGAATAATTTAAATCCCTTAATGCCTTTCTTAATTTTAATTTAACAATACTTTCAGTCATATTATTTTTTTGCATATATTTTTCTATATGCTCTTTTTTCATCAAAGAATTTGTAGAACCAATAACTAACATTCCTGTCGCAGATTCTGCACCTTTAATTAATTCACCACTTTCTTGCGCATATGGTAATAGCATTAAATAATTATTAACTTGCGAAATTGCTGTGCTTAATTTTGGTGTAGGTACTATGTTATCATGTGAATCATCCACCTTAAAAAGATATTCATCAGATTTTTTAAGTTCTACAACATCTAAAAATCCATATCTGTTTATAGTTAATATATCTAAATTGCTATTGGTATTTCTTAATTCAGAATTAAGTGTCAATGCAGCTTGTGGAATTTGTTGCTCAATAGATCCAAATAAAAGATATGAACCATACATTTCAAAATAACGTTGCCATGCATATTCTTTACCAATATGTTCTCTTTCTATTCCTAATTTCTTTTCAACACCAGTTTTTTTTACTAGCAAGTCTCTTCCTATCTGTATTATATCTTTTAATCTATCTTTATTAATATCTGTAACATCTTTCAATGATATTTTAATCTTTCCATTTTTAATTAAATTTGGAATTAAATGTGCCACTTTTTCTCTATCTTTATCTTTTAATATACTTGAATCAATGCCAGCAGACAAAGTTTTCACAACATTTACTATATCATTTGAGGAAACTTTTTCTTTTTTATATAATCTCTCTATAACTGTTTTTAATTTTCTAACATCATTTGCAGGTTTAACTACATCATTTTTAAAAGATTCCATATAAACAATAACTGTATTTGTTTTTTCATCATAAGTCATTTCGCCTGTGCCAATCTTGAATAATAATCTTATTTTATTATCTATTTTCTCTTTTAATTCTTTAACTCCAGTAACATTAAATAGTTTAAGTAGTTCATCTTTAAATATAGTAGTAATACTAGTGTTATCAGCATTTTTAAAATAGTGAGATCTTTTGAATATACTTTCATCCTCTATAATAGGTGTATCCTTAAATAGTATTATTATTTCTCTATTTATTTCTTCATATTCGTATACTACCGGTTTTTGTTCTGTATTCATTTAATTCCTCCTTCACTAAACCACTAGCATTCCCCTTAATAATCTTTCCACTATTATAACATTTTTTCTATCATTTTTATATGCCATACATTATATTTCTAAATCTTTGTTATAAGATTAGATTTTTATGCCAATTAAACTAGTTTTTAATTGTTAAATCATCTATATCATTTAAAATAATTACTTCTAAACCTAGCTTGTATTATAACTATTTAAGATATTTTCTATTTATAAAACAGTTTATCTTCTTTATCTATTTGTTCTTTAGTATTTAGTCTATTAGTAATTTGTTTATTAGTAATTTGTTGTGTGTTGTTTTCTATATGTTGAGAAGCAAGGTATGGATTATCCATATCTTGGTTTTTGATATATGGATTTAGACCTCGTTCTTCATAGATGTTATAAGTGTATTCTATCTTTTTACTTCTAGTCTTATTTGGATATAGTTTTTCAACAGATAAATAGCCATGTTGTTTAAGCTCGTTTAAAGTGCTTCTTATCGATGTTTTGCTTTCTTTACAATTAGATACTAATCCCTCTAGTGAATAGTTCCAATCATCAGGTAAAGATAGCATATAAGATAATAATCCCTTGGCTTTTAAACTTAGTTCTTTATTTTGTAAATGCTCATTACTCATAGATGTATAATTCTTAACTTTTTTCACTTTAAAAACTGCCATGTTCTCATCCCTTTCTTTTACAACATAAAAATCATAATTTCTTAGGATTCTAAATCAAAAATATTTTCATTAAATATTATCTTAAATGGCTTAATAAAGTCATGCCAATTATTAGGTACTTTATCATTACCACTTTTTACGTAATCAATTCCATTGTAATAGGTACATTTTAATATCCAATAATATTTAGTATAACTATAGAAATCTCCATAATGACTATTCCACAAGTTTGGTTTATACTTTTTAAAACTAGAAAGTATTTTATTCATATCATTAATAG
>DVIS01000042.1 GCA_018711135.1 Candidatus Onthousia faecavium | reverse complement strand
GGGTATCTTCTTATAAGCTAAAGGAATATATACCAAGAGATATATTAGACAAATTGCCAACAGAAGAAGAAATTAATCTTCATATAGATATAGAAAGTAGTGATGAAAATGAATAATAGTCAAATTCAATGGTTGATACCGATTTATTTAACCCCTTATGCAAACTCTTATAAATAAAGGAATTATGAGATTTTAGATCTTACACGTTTTATGTGAAAATTGATTAAAATTGAGTAAAAATGATAAAAATAACATATTTTTAAGACTTTTTAGTAGGAGAATTAATAAGGTGATACCGCCGTTTAACCCCTTAACTTTTTTAAAAAGAAAATAAATTATGTGTTATAATATATCAAAAATTATTTTATTTTGTGGGGTGTTGTGTATGTCAAAAAGTTTGTTAGAAATGAACAATAAAGAAGCTAGAAAATTTTTTTTGAAGAACGAAAGTTATTTTACTTTGAAATTACCAAGTTATTTTAATTTTGAACCATTATTAAGAAAAATACAACAAGATAATTGTAGAAAAACCACTTTTAGTGGATATTGCGATGTGAATCCTAAAAGTATACAAAATATAAATTATCATATTTTAATAAATAAAAAAGATAAAATGTCTTGGAGAACATTAACACTTACAAATCCAATTGCTTACGTTGGAATAGTACAAGAAATGTGTACAATTACTAATTGGAATTTCATTATAAATAGATTTAAGTCATTTCAAAAATACCCAAATATTATTTGTTGCAGTATTCCAGTAGAATCAGAAAATTTATCAAAAGATAAAAAAGTACAAATTTTGGATTGGTGGAATAATTTTGAACAAATTACTATACAAGAGTATTTAAATTACGATTATATGATTGTTACTGATATTTCTAATTGCTATCCATCAATATATACTCATACTATTTCATGGGCACTGCATGGTGAAAAAGTTGCTAAAGATAATGCACTAAATAAGGGAAAAAAATTATATGGAGATATACTTGACTCTTCAATTCAAAAAATTTCATATGCACAAACGAACGGAATACCTCAAGGAAGTAAATTATATGATTTTATTGCAGAAATGATTTTAGGATATGCGGATATGTTACTTGGTGACTGTTTAATAAGTCGAGGAATAAAAGATTTTAAAATAATCAGATATAGAGATGATTATAGAATTTTTTCAAATAATAAAAACGATCTTCAAATAATTTTTAAAGAATTAACAAAAATATTAAATCATCTAAATTTACAAATAAATGATTCAAAAACGCTTAGAACTGATGATATAATTGGAAATTCTTTAAAAAAAGATAAAGTTTATGGAATTTTAAATCCGATTGATGATAGTTTAAATTTACAAAAAAAATTATTTGCAATAAGAGAATATGGCAAAATGTATCCTAATAGTGGATTATTATTAAAACAAATAATTTCATATTATAAGAACGAGATTTTTATATTAACTGAAAAACCAGATTATTTTGACCAAATCATTAGTATTGTTGTAGACATAATGAAAAACAATATAAGGGTTTATGCAGAATGTATTTCAATACTAAGTAAATTAATCGATTTTGTCCCAAAGGAAGAAAAAAATAAATTAATTGAAAGTGTTAGAAAAAAATTAAAAAATGAAATAGCAACAGAACAATTAGATATATGGGTGCAAAGACTTACAGTCATCAGTGATGTTAATAAAAAATTTGATTCTAAATTATGTAACAAAATACATGAAGCAAATAATTTATGGGATTGTAGTTGGTGCAAGTATCAAATTGATGAAAATCTAATTATAGATTATGAAAAAATAAAACAAACAACAGATGTAGTAACACCAATAGAAATCGATGATTTTGTTGATGATGTGTATTAAATTTAATTTTTAACTTTAAGTTTTTGATTTATTATTTTTAAACAGGAAAAAAATCCTGTTTTTAATATGGTATAATATTAAAAGGAGTGGTGGCTATGAAAAAGTATAAAGTTGGTTCTTATATCAGAATTTCTAGAGATGAAAGTTATAGTAAATCAGATAGTATAGACAATCAAATAAAACTAACCGATTTTTATTGTAAAGAAAATAAACTAGAAGTAATAGATAAATATATTGATAATGGATATAGCGGAACAAGTTTTGATAGGCCATCTTTTAAAAAACTTTTAAAAGATATTGACGAAGGATTAATTAATACTGTGGTAGTAAAAGATTTATCTAGGTTAGGTAGAAATTATATTATGGTTGGTCATTATTTACAACACTATTTTCCAGCCAAAAATGTTAGATTTATTTCTATCAATGACAACTATGATAGTTTAATACATCGTAATATTATGGAAAGGTTAGATGTTCCATTAAAAAATATGATGTATGATTATGTTGCTTATGATATATCTGGCAAAATAAAGAACTCATTAAGAATAAGTAAAGAGAAGGGAAATTTTATAGGTTCTTCTGTAATATATGGTTATAGAAAAGACCCTAGTGATATTCATAAATTAATTATAGATAATGAAGCGGCAGATGTAGTAAGAAATATTTTTCAGATGTACTTGCTTGGATTGACTAAATCTGAAATAGCAAATGAGTTAAATAATAGAGAAGTATTAACTCCAGCATTATATAAAAAAATCAATAATTTAGGGTATACAAAACCGAAAAAAGATAACAAGTGGAACTATGAAATAATTAATAGAATACTTAGAGATGAAAACTATACGGGAACTTTAGTTCAAGGAAGACGAAGAAATGAAAATTATATTAGTCATAAAAAAGTGAAAAATCCAGAAAAAGATTGGATTAAATTCGAAAATCATCACGAAGCAATTATTGATAAGGATAATTTTATAAAAGTTCAAGAAAGATTAAAGATTCAAAGAAGAAAAACTAATAAAAATGATATATTATCAGGATATTTAAAATGTGCAGATTGTAATGGTGCTATGATGTTAGTTAAAGGTAAAAAGAACGAATACTATTATTGTAGAAATAGTATAAGTAAAAAGATTTGTACAAAGCATACTTTTAGAAAAGAGTACTTACTTGAAGAAGTATTGAATCAATTAAATTTAAAGAAATTAGATGACCAAAAAATCAAAGAATTAAGTAGGGAAGTTATCATCAAATATCTTGACTCTGTTATCGTTTATGAAGATAAAAAATTAGAAGTAATTATGAAATACGAAAGCGAATTAATAAATAATTAAAAAATATATGATATAATATTAAGAAAGAAAAAGCGAGGTATATATATGAGATATTTAGGTAGTTCTACAATAGAAACCGACAGATTAGTATTAAAAGCACAAACCATGGATGAACAATATTATTTATGGAAAGTATTAATGATTCCCGAAGTTAACAAATATTTTTTAACTGTACCACAAAGATTTAGAGAAAAATTATTAGATTGGAATCTACAAAAACAATATTATGAAGAAGATATGAAGCATGCTAATGATAAAGATGTATTTAGATGGAGCATATTTTTAAAAGAAACTGGTGAATGTATTGGGCGTCTTTCTTGTCATGAGAGAAAGATAGAAGATGATTCTATTGATGATCCTAGTATAAGGGGCGTTGGGTGGTTAATAGATCCGAAATATCAAGGACAAGGATATGCTACCGAAGCTGCTAAAGGAATGATAGATTACATGTTTTTAAAATGTGAAATTAAAGAAATTATTACTGGAGCAGCTATTGTAAATGAACCTTCTTGGAGAATAATGGAAAAATTAGGTTTTGAAAGGTTAAATAGAACTCGTATGGTACAGTATACTTTTGTTGATGAACTAGTAGAAGATTTTGAATATGTTCTTACAAAACAAAAGTATTTAGAATTTAACGAAGACAAAAATATAAGAAAAAATAGATAAAGAAAAGTAATAAGGAAGTGACTAAAATGAACAAAAATCAAGATAAAGTGTTTAATAAAACGAGTATCAACTGGTTGATACCGATTTATTCAACCCCTTTGAGAAACCCTTATAAATAAAGAGATTGCGAGCATTGAGATCTTACACGTTTTTTAAAAAAGTAACAAAAAATGGCTCAAAATGAGTAAAATTGGCTATTTTTATAAAAAAATAGGGTAAAACATTTTGGTTGATACCGCATAGTTAACCCCCCATTATTTGTTAATTAAGAAAGGAGTAATTTTATGTTAGAAAAAGACTTTAAAAAAATAATTGGTAATATAAAGGAAGAAATTTTAAACGCACAGATAAAAACAATGCAACAAGTCAATAGCAATTTAATCATGTTATATTTCAGATTAGGTAAGATAGTTTCAGAAAACAAAAAATATGGTAATAATTTTACCAGACAAGTATCTATAGAACTTAAATTAACTTTTCCAAACATGAAAGGCTTTTCAGAAAGAAATATAAGATCAATGCGGTTATTTTACGAAGAATATGCAGATGATGAAAATTGGCAACAGCTTGTTGCCAAATTACCCTGGGGTCATAATTTATTGTTGATTGAAAAAATTAAGGATAAAAATGTACGAAAAATTTATGCAGAAAATGCTATTAAAAATGGATGGAGTAGGAATGTTTTAGCACTTCAAATAGATTCAGAATTTCATAAAAGAATTGGTAAAAGTAATAATAATTTTTCATTGCTATTACCTCCAAACGATAGTGATTTAGTAAATAATACAGTAAAAGATCCCTATATTTTTGAATTTATTTCTTTAGATAATAATTATAAAGAACAAGAATTAGAAAATAAAATGGTTTCAAAAATAAGAGATGTATTATTAGAACTTGGTAAGGGATTCAGTTTAGTAGGAAATCAATATAGAATATCAGTTGATAATCAGGACTTTTATATTGATTTGCTATTTTATCATTTAGAATTAAGATGTTATATAGTAGTAGAACTTAAAGCAGGAGAATTTAAACCAGAATATGTTGGACAGATAGGTTTTTATGTTACAGCTGTTGATAAATTGTTGAAGAAGGAATATGATAATTCCACAATTGGACTATTATTATGCCGAGAAAAAAATAGAGTTACAGTAGATTGGTCCTTGCAGTCAGCTAATGTACCTATTGGTGTTTCAACGTATAAGTTAAATAACAGATTGCCTAAGAACATATTAGACAAATTGCCAACAGAAGAAGAGATTAATCTTCATATTGATATGGGAAGAGGTGATGAAAATGAATAATAATAGTCAAATTCAATGCTTGATACCGATTTAGTAAACCCATTTGCGAAATCCTTATAAATAAAGGGTTTTCTTAATATTTTGATTTTGCGTGCTTTTGATAAAGAAGTGCTAAAATCATTCAAAATAAATAAAAATATAGCAAATTTAATGATATTTTGTGGTAGATTTAGAAAGGTGATTACGACGTTGGAACCTCTCCACAAGATTTATATTAAAATATAGAAAAGAGGCGAGTATATGGCAAACAAAATAATTGAAGTTCAAAACATTAAAGTAAATATAGCAAATATAAATAATAACGATTATATTTGCATTTCTGATTTTACAAAATTTAAAGATGGAAAATCGGCTTCAGATGATGTTATTAGAAATTGGTTAAGAAATAGAATTACTTTAGAATTTTTAGGAACTTGGGAATCAATATATAATCCAAACTTTAATTCCGTCGAATTCGACGGGTTTAGAAAAGAAGCAGGGCTTCATACTTTTACATTGAGTGTTACTGAGTGGTGTAATAAAACAAATGCAATTGGTATATATTCGAAACGTGGTAAATATGGTGGAACTTATGCTCATAAAGATATTGCTTTTGAATTTGCCTCTTCTATTAGTCCTGTTTTTAAGTTATACTTGATAAAAGAATTTGAAAGATTAAAGACATTAGAAAATAGTAATAGAGAATGGGATGTAAAAAGAATTTTAACAAAAAATAATTATATTATTCATACTGATACTATTAAAAATTATATATTACCTGATAATGATTATTTCAAAAATAAAGAGTGGCTAAAGTATGCTGAAGAAGCAGATATTTTAAATGTAGCCCTATTTAATACAACTGCTAAAAAATGGAGAGAATTGAATCCTGATTTAGCAAGAAATTCAAATATTAGAGATTATGCTACAATAAATGAATTAACAGTATTATCTAATTTAGAATCGCATAACGCAGAATTAATTAAAGAAGGAAAAGCCAATGAAGAAAGATTTGAAATATTGAGTGAAATTGCAAAACATCAACTTGACATACTTAATAATGCAGAAAAGATAAAATTATTAGGAGATAAGAAAAATGAAGAATAAATATAATGTAAAAGAATTAGAAGAAAAATTAGATAGATGTAGAAACGTTAATTTAGGAGATGTAACTCTAGATGATGTTGATGAAATAAGTTCCATAAAAATAGATAAAAGAAAACCAAGTAACGAGAGAATATTAGAATTTATTACAAAAGTAAAGAATCCATACATATTTAAAGTAAATGGAAAATTGGTTAGAATTAGATTTTCAGATACTGATAAAACCGCTGAAGATTGTCTTACTAGAGTTTTAGAAAATTTATATAGATAGGAGCTAGTATAATATGAATTTAAAATATATAGAAGTGGATAATAATAATTTGGATTTAGCAGTTAAAATTCAAAATAATATATTTCCGTTAGAAGATGGTAGACAAAATTATGTAGAAGGAATTAACAATGACTCTTATAGAAAAGAAATGGTAAATTATATTGTTTATGACAATGAAATACCTATAGGTGTAGTAGGGTTGTACTCATATAACGAATATCCAAATGATGCATGGTTAAGTTGGTTTGGAGTCTTAGAAAATTATAGACAAAAAGGATATGGCTCTAAAATGTTTGATTTTTTTGAAAAATTAGCTTTAAATAAAGGATATACTTCTATAAGGGTTTATACTGATAATGAATTTGACAAAGCAATTTTACTTTATGAAAAAAAGGAAATGATTAAAGAATTTTATAAAAATGACTTAGAAAATGAAGAAATCAATAATGGAACAATTATATATTCAAAATCTTTAACAAAAGAAAAAACAGAAAAATGGAATAATAAATTTTTGGGGTTAACTATGCAAAGCGAAAAAGAAAAGCAAAGGAAGTGAAAAGTTATGGAAAATAATCGACAAAACTCGACAAATATCAATTGGTATCCAGGACATATGGCTAAAGCTAAACGGGAGATAAAAGAAAAATTAAATTTAATAGATATAGTGTATGAGGTTATTGATGCTAGAATGCCTTTATCCTCTAAGATTATAGATATTGATGACTTAATTAAAGATAAGCCGAGAATTTTAATTATGACTAAATATGACCTTTGTGATAAAGAAAAAACGGCTTTATTTATTACTTATTACGAAAATAAAGGCTATAAGGTAGTACCAGTTGATCTTATGAATAATAATAATGTTAAACGAATTTTAGAATTAAGTGATGAGGTAAGCAAAGATTTAAATAATAAAAGAAAGCTTAAGGGCTTAAAACCACGTAATCTTCGGGCTTTAATTATTGGCATACCTAATGTTGGTAAAAGCACTTTAATAAACAGAATTGTCTCTAAAAAAGTAGCAGGAGTAGGGAACAAACCTGGTGTAACTAAAGGCTTAAATTTCTTTAGAGTTAATAAAAATATCGAACTATTAGATACCCCTGGAATATTATGGCCTAAACTTGAAGATCAAGACCAAGCTAAAATACTAGCTATCTTCTCTTCAATAAAAGAAGAAATACTAAATAAAGAAGATCTAGCTTTAGAGGCTATCAAAATATTACGAAATCTCTATAAAGAAAAGTTAGAGAATCGCTACAACATTAGCATAAGTTCTGAATTAACCGATTTAGACGTTCTTGAGTTAATTGCTAAAAAGCGTGGTGCTTTAGAAAAAGGAGGACTAATCTCTTACGAAAAGGCTGCTAATATCGTTTTAAATGACATTAAAAATAATGCCTTTAAAGATATAACTTTAGATAGATTAAATTAAATTATATACGAAGTACCAAACTTATGATATATTTAATAATAGAGAAGAGGTGCTAGATATTGAAAACAAGAATTGTTATTATTGGTTGTGGTAATGTTGGCTTAGCTTACTTAAAAAGATTATGTTTGGAAGAGTTGAATTTAGAAATAATTATAATTGATTTAAATGAAGAGTATCTTCAAGGGGAATTACTAGATCTTGAATCATCACTTGTATATTGTCCTAATAACATTACTATTAGATTTGGTAATTATAATGATTGTGATACTGCTGATATTATTGTCATTACTGCTGGTGTTAAACAATCCAGCAATGATCGTTTGAAAGACTTAAATGCAGCTAATGAAATAATATTAGATATTACTAATCACTTAAAAGATACTTCCTTTAAAGGAATTTATTTAGTAGCAACTAATCCATTGGATGTTATAACAGAACTCGTAGCTAGATATACTGATCATGACTATAATAAAGTTATTGGTACAGGAACAATGTTAGATACGGCTAGATTAAAAATGCTAATAAGTAAAAAAGTTCAAGTAAGACCTGGTGATATAAATGTTTATGTCTTAGGAGAACATGGTAATAGCCAATTTGTTGCTTGGAGTAATGCGAATATTGGTCTTGAAAACTTAAGTCATTATATTAGTCAAGAAGAGAAAGAGGACTTAGAATATGAAACAAGAAAAATGGGGAGTGCTATTGTTAAATTTAAAGGTTATACAAGTGATGGTATTGCTAGTTCTTTAGTTGCTTTAACTCTTGCTATATGTAATGATTTAAATTGTATTTATCCTGTATCTAATTATAATATGGAATATGATGTCTTTATTTCAACTCCTGCTGTAATTGGTAGAGAAGGAATAGTTAAAAATATAAATATTAAATTAACCGATCAGGAAGAAAAAAAATTAAGAGAATCCAGTGAGATAATTAGTGATGCTTTAGCTACAATCTTGCCTAGAGAATTATATTAGGAGGTTGACAATGGGAAACTTTATATTTTTAGTAATTATATTTTTATTTATCGCCATAGGATTAGTAGCAACTTATAAGTTCTTTAAATATAAACTCTTTAAGATGGCAACGATATATTTAATCTACCTTATCTTAAGTTTAACTTTAACTCTTATATATTTTAATACTAGAGAATCCTTACAGGTGGATACTAGTGAGTTGACCTATTTATTAAATGGTATTAAAGATTTAAATATCTTTGCTATAATTGCTAGTCTTCTTATTTTAGGAACTATAGTAACAGGTGTTTTAAGTTATGTAAAAGTAATAATTTTAGAAAGCAAAAGAAGAGGAAATAAGTCAAAAGAATAGGTGTAGATTTCTATATCTAAAGGACTTCTTCCTCTTCATTTTTATTTTTAAGTATTTCTTCTTTTTCTATGATATCATTTTTTTGTTTATTGGTATTATCATTAAGTTTAATAATTTGTCCATTATGTTCATCATAAGTAATTCCCTTAATTTCGCAATAAGCATCTAAATCGTCATCAACATCAATTAATTTATAAATTTCATCAAAAGAAGTTGATCCGTCTAAAACCTTTAAAAGTCCATCTTGTAATAATGTTATAACATCAGAACCATATACTAACTTATTTAAATCTTTCTTATCAAGATCTTGAACATTTAAAGCATTTCTAATTTCGTCATTAATAAGTAAAACCTCTTGTAAAGCAATACGGCCATGATAACCATTGTTACATTTAGGACATCCTTTCGGATTAGCAGTATATAATTCATCAATATCTTTATTTAAAGCTAACTTAAAGACCTTCTTTTGATAAGCTGATGCTTTTTCTTTAATTCTACATTCTGGACATAACATTTTTGCAAGTTTTTGGGAAATAATTCCAGATAAGGCACTAGATAATAAATACCGTTCAACATTCATATCAAGTAATCTTTCAATTGTACTTAATGAGTTATTGGTGTGGATTGTTGACAATACTAAATGTCCTGTAATAGAGGCTCTAACGGCAATTTTTGCTGTTTCACTATCACGAATTTCACCAATGAGAATAATATTAGGATCTTGTCGCAAAATAGATCTTAGTACAGTTGCAAAATCAAGTCCAATTTCACTATTTACTTGAACTTGATTTAATCCTTCAATATTCATCTCTATTGGGTCTTCTACTGTAATAATATTTGTTTCTTTCTTATTTAATACTTGTAAAATAGAGTATACGGTTGTACTTTTACCACTACCAGTTGCTCCTGTAATTAAAATAATTCCATTAGGTTCGGCGATCATTCTTTTTAATTTTTCAAAATTTTCTTTGTTAAAACCAAGTGATTCAATTCCTTCTAAACTTCTTGTATAATCAAGAATACGAATTACACATTTTTCTCCTTCGTTAGTTGGTAATGTGGAAACACGTGTTTCTAGATTAATACCTTTTATATTACCTTTAATGGAGCCATCTTGAGGTAGTCTACTTTCTGTAATATTCATATTGGAAAGCAACTTAATTCTAGTTATTAAATTCCGTTCATATATTTTAGGTATTGTTGTGTAATCTTGTAAATCACCATCTATTCTAATTCTAACCATTAAAAAATCTTCACGTGGATCAAAATGAATATCACTAGCTCCAGCTTTAGATGCATTAGCAATGATATCATCTACAACTTCGACTATTGGCAGTTTGGTCATATCATAACTTACCATATGTCATCAACCCCTTTACTTTAGTCTATTATTTTACTATAATAATTATATATTAATGATAGCAAAAATACAATAGGGAGATAGGTATGAAGATGAAAAAAAAAGTTAATAATAGGGGGTTTATGTTAGTAGAAACGTTAATTGTTACTGTTTTTGTGATGGGTGTTTTTACTTTAATTTACACTAATTATTTTCCTTTAATTGGTGAATATGAACGCTATAAAGATTATGATACAGTTGAATCTACCTATGTAACATATTGGGCTAAAGCTATTGCTACTAAAGGGTTACCTGATAGTGTTTATAGTGAGGTTTCAAGTACTGGTTATAAGGACGTTAGTGATTGTAATTTATATATTGATAATTCAGCTGCGAGTGATTGTTTTGCTTATAAAGCCGTTAATAATATTACTAAGATATATTTAACTACTTATGATACAACAAAATTTAAAAACTATGTAAAAGACAATAGCCTTTATACACGTGATTTTCAAGAATATATCGCTTATCTTCCAACTTATAGTAGAAATACTAGTAAAGCTAGTTATTATCGAGTAATTGTAGAATATGATAAAGATTTTGTTCATCAATATGGCAATATGGAGGTGTATCATGGTTAAATTAAATCAAAAAGGTATGACCTCAATCGAACTTTTAGTTTGTTTTGTTATTATCTCAGCTATTGTTGTTAGTATGTTTGATATGATTTTAAACTATCAAAACCAACAGCAAATAGAAAGGATTAAAAATGAGATAGTTAGTTATAGTAATAATATTCAGAAAGTAATTCAAGATGATTTAATTAAAGGACATTTAATTAGTGCCGATAATTTAAGTGCTGATAAAAAGTCTGTTACTTTGACGATGAATGATCCTAGTAATTATCAGACGTCATTACAAATTAAAGCTAATGAGGGTGTAATCAGTTATGGTAGATTAGGGGATGTTATTGACTATGAGATTCCTGCTATTGCTGATTTATATTTAAGTAATGATTCTGAAATTAATGTTTTAGCTGGTGTTAATGGTTATATAGAAATAAAAATAGTTTTAAATCACCCTAACTTTGAAGACGAAGAATACATTTTTACTATTACTTGTCCTTTAAACTTTGTTTATTAAAATATTAAGTAAAGACTTATAGCAATTGCTGTTTCTATAATTCTTCCAAGGAAAAAGTACTTATAACTTAAATCTTGCTCTTTTATATTATTTATAACTTGAATATGAACAGAAAAACTCCCAAAAGTTATAAACGAAAGAATAATTAATCCTATTAGATCTTGATTAAGTTCAAGGGTATTAACCATACTAATACCGCTAGTTAAATCTAAAATTCCTGTCATTATAACCGTAAAATAAGCATTTAGATTGAGAAATTCACTTAATAATTTGCTAAAAAACATAAAAAATGTGATTGATCCTAACATAAATAATAATAAATTAATTGCTTTAGTTATCGCCTTTGGCAGTGCTTCTAAAAGAGAAGAGTTGTAATTATTGCTAGTTTTAAAATTAATTATTTCTTTAGGTCTTAAAATCATTCCTAGGATAATATTAGCGATAATTTGGATAATTAATATTTTATAAGCTATATTCATATTATTCAATACTAAATTACAAGTTCCTAAAATAAATAGGGGATTAGCAAAATGTGTAAAAGTAAGTAGATAGTTGGCTGTTTCTTTATTGATTAATTTATTCTTATAACAACTACTTATATAACTGGAACCGCTAGGAAAGCCTGAAATAATACTGATTATAATTATAAAAGAACTAATTCCTGCCACATGAAATAGTTTTTTAACTATTAAATTTAATTTTTCACTTATTTTATTAGCAAAACCTAATTCTAAAATAAGATTGGCTAGAAGAAAAAAAGGAAAAATAGATGGAAATAATTTAGTTTTAAAAATATTTATACTACTAATACCACTTTCTATAATAAGTTCTGGTTTAATAAATATTCCTAGATATAAAAAGAGAATAATTAAAACTGCTGATAGTTCTTGAAATTTTCTTTTCATATAATTACCTTCTTTGATATAATGTATAGTAAAGGACTGATGATATGTTTAATAAAATTTATTTGAAATTTAAGCAGTTTATGAAAGAAAATTATAAATTTATTATTTTTTTAATTGTTTTTTATTTTGTCTTAACTTTTCCTTTACCTTATTATATTTATGCAGGGGGGGGTACTATTAATATTGATAGCAGAGTTGAAATAGAAGATAGTAGTAATAGCTCGGGTTCCTTAAATTTTGCTTATGTTAAGGAGTTAAAAGGTAATGTTGCTTCCTTTATCCTTGGAAATATTATTCCTAGTTATGATGTAGTAAAAGAAGAAGAATCAAAATTAACCGAGGAAGAAGATGCAAATGATATTTACTTTCGTAATCAGCTTTACTTAAATAATGCTAATCAGACTGCTATTATGTTGGCTTACCAGAAAGCAGGAAAGAAAATTACCATTAAGGATAGTCACTTTTATGTTATTTATGTAGAAGATAAACTAGATAATGGGTTAAGAGTAGGGGATGAGTTAATTGCTATTGGAGGTCAAAAGCTTGACGATGTAACTGCTTATACAGACTTTGTTAATAAAAGCAAGGTTGGTGATGAACTTACTGTGACAGTTAATAGAGAGGGCAAAGAACAGGATGTTATTGCTAAAGTAAGAGAAGAAGGAGATAGATTAGTTACAGGAATATCTATTATAACTATTTATGATTATGTCACTGACCCTAAAGTAGAACTAAACTTTAAAGCTAGTGAAGGCGGACCTAGTGGTGGTTTAATGTTAACTTTGGCTATATATGATAAACTGATAGATGAAGATTTAACTAATGGTTTAACAATTGTTGGGACTGGTACCATTGCTAGTGATGGGACTGTAGGAGAAATAGGGGGTGTTAAATATAAACTTAATGGTGCTGTTAAAGCAAAAGCTGACATCTTTTTAGTTCCTAAAGGTGATAATTATAAGGAGGCTTTAAAAGAAAAAGAAGCTAATAATTATGATATTGAAATTAAAGCTATTGGAACTTTTGATGAAGCTGTAGAGTATTTAGAAAATTTAGATAAATAAAATGAGGATGATATGATGAAACTTGATTATTGTAATGAAACAGAAAATAGTAAAGAAATATTAATAAAAGCCAAAAAAGGAGAAAAGATATTTGTAGGAATAGGTATAACATTATTAGTAATATATTTATTAGGTATTATATTAATTTTAACTTTTAATCATTCAACTGATTTAGTTATAGCTTTTTTTATTGGTACAATTATTATCATGCTTATAATAGCATTCATTTATAATAGCTTCACCTTGAAATTGATAAATGAAGAAATAAGTTCTAAAGTTGATTTGTATGCATATATTAATTTAATTATTTTCTATAATTTAAGAAAAAAACATTTACCAATGAAGAGAAAAATAAATGCTTACTTAAATATTGCTTCGGCCTATACCTATTTAGGTAACTTTGAAAAAACTACATCTATTCTTAACTATCTTGAAACTTTAAAGTTAGATGAATTATCTAAAGCCATTATCTTAGAAAATAAAATTGCCCTTGCTTTTTATCAAGATGATAGAGATAAATTTAATGAATATAGTAAGCTTCTAGAAACAAAGATTTCTGCTTTAAATCCACAAGTTAGAACAGCTATTCTCTTATCACTTAAAACTAAGCAAGCGGTTATTAATAATGATATTGCTTATCTAGAAGAAATTTATAATAATAGAAAAAATAGTGTAAATAATTTACAGAAAAGTTTAAGTATAGCCTATTTAGCTTTAGCTTATAAAAATACTGACCAAAATAAATATAAAGAATTATGTAAAGAATTACCAAGCGAAAGTAAAGACTTATTTATCATAAAAAAACTCAGTTAAATTTATCTAACTGAGCTTTTTTTATTCTGTTGGTTCATTTTGAGGTTTTTCCGTGATAATTTCATCACCAATTTCTTCTTCCTCTTTCTTCTCTTCATTATTAGGTGGTGTTGGGGGTTCATCATTTTCTTCATTACTACCACTAGGTGGAATAACCTCTATTTCCTCCTCTTCCTCTTCCTCTTCATCACTAGGAGTAGTAGGATTAGTAGGAGTAGTATTAGAACTAGTACCATTACCTCCTGATAATGTTAAAACTACACTCCCAGATATTAAATCAATTCTTTTATTAGCAGGATAGTTTTGACTAACAACATAACCACCACTACCTACAAAACTAACAGTAAAGCCGTGGGAATTAGCATAGCTTCGAGCTTGTGATTCACTATCTCCTGTAAAATCAGGTAAGAGAGTATAGGTAGATGTTCTGTTATATGGTCCTTTTCCTGTTACTTGTTTTTCATAATCACCATCATTAATTGAAAAAGTAAATTCTTTTATCATATCTGGTTCTTCTAATTCGAGATTAACTTTCATTGCTTTTACAATATCATCGCGGCTATATTCATTAGGAACATAATCCCATAAGACTAAACGACTTCTTTCATCATAAATCATTTGGCCTGTACCTTGTAAATATAACTGTTCAATATTAATTAAATCGGCATCATCTTTTTGTAAAGAATTATTCATAATATCTTTAGCAATATCATAGAAAGATAAAATTTGTTGTTCTGTAAAATTAGTATCTAAGTTATTGGTAATAGTATTTAAAACTTCCATAACTTGATTAATACTTTTTAAATCTTTAACTTTGTTTAAAATACCTTGAATAACTAATTGTTGATTTAATCCTCGATCTAAGTCTCCTGCTGCTAATTGCTTTCTATTTCTAGCAAGGACTAAAGCTTGTTCGCCATTTAAGGTTTGTAAGCCTTCACTTATGCATATTTTTCCTTCACGATTAGAATTATCTGTACATAAGTCTTGAGGTACTTCAACGGTAATACCTCCTAAGGTATCAACTAAAGTAACTAGACCTTTAAAATTAATCTTGGCATAATAATCAATTGTCACATCAAAATAATTTTCAATTGTATCCATCATGCAATCAGTTCCATAGGCTGCTGCATGGGTAATTTTATTTTCTGGTTGGCCATTCCAACAAGCGATAGGGACATAACTATCACGGGGAATACTTAACATTGTTGCATTTAATGTCTTGGGATTAAAAGTAATTAGAATTAAACTATCTCCATTAGCAACTGTATTCTTTGATAGTCCTTCTTCTTCTGAATCAACTCCCATTAAAAGTATTGTAAATGGTTCTGTAACTGATTTTCCTGCTGAGGCTGTCTCTCTTGTACTAGTTGCTTTTTTAGCCATTTCTTTTTCTTTCGTAGTGATAATTTTTGTTTCTTCATCAATATTTTTATAAGCATCCATTCCTGTAAACATGCTTTCATAGTCAGTTGGAACAAATAGGGCATCTAATTCTTGGTCGTATAAATCAGCAATGCCTGAGAAATAATCATCATATTCTGTAATTTCATTATCATCATCTAGGTTTTCATCGGCAATAATTTCTTCTGGAATAATATATCCTTCAGGAGATGAGTGATCACTTAATACTCCAATTTTTCCTTGAGATAAATCGTTAACATTATTAATGCCACTTTCTGTTAAGACAATTAAACTGCTTGAATAAGTTACCTTGTCTTTATTAAGATTAGATAAAAGTCCTAGAGTATACATAATAGTAAAACTAATGAAAATATTGAGAATTAGATAGATAATTAAAAGTGTTGTTAAAAGTCTAACTTTTTTTTCCTTGTGCTTTCTTTTGTTAAAAATTTTAAAAATAATTACCAGATCTAAAACAATAAAAATGCCTATTATAATATATCTAATGACCTCTTCAATTGTACCTAGTCTTAAAATATTGTAAATGGCAAAAATATTACTGAAAATAACAATAATACCAAATATTAATAGCCAGATTCGGCTTTTTTTCTTTGAATTTTTCCCTTTTTCATCTTTCTTTTTTTTCATCTAATTACCTCCATCTCGTATCTTTCATTATAGACTACTTTTCCTATCTTTTCAACCTAGAAACACAATATTACATTGTCAACTTGACGATACTTTAAATTTAACCGTCAAGAAAGGTTTTATTTTGGCGATTTCTCTGTTATAATTGATTAAAAGAATAAGGAGGTAAAAATAATGAGAAAGATTTATAGCATTCTTATCTTCGTAATATCTTTTTTAGCTTTTTTTCCTGTTTGTTTTGTGAATGCGAAAACAAAAGAGTATATTATTCTTACCGAAAATAAATATTTTAGAGAAAAACCAGGAGGTAGGGCTCTTAATGAAGCGGTAACCGATGGTGTTTTATTAAAAGGAATGGAAGTAGATGTTCTTGATACTAATACTCCTGCTGGTAATGGATGTAAAAATAATTGGTATCAAGTTAGTTATAATGGTTATACTGGTTATATCTGTTCATCTAATCAAGCGATTATAAGTAAAGCCGAGGTTGACTTAGAAGGGGATTTTGAGCAAGAAATGTTAGCGCAAGGTTTCAAAGAAAGTTATTTACCTTACTTAAAGGCTTTACATGAAAAACATCCTAATTGGGTATTTACGGCTGTAAAAACAGGATTAGATTTTGAAGAAGCTGTTACTAATGAAAATATTGGTGATATAAACGTTGTTGATGGTGATGATGAAAGTTTAAGAAGTAAAGAATATCCTTATTATCAAAATGGTCAGTATATAGCTCCTAGTGAAGCTGGATGGTATGTTGCTAGTAGAAATACAGTTTCTTATTATTTGGATCCTCGTAATTTCTTAACAGAGGACCAAATATTTATGTTTGAAAACTTAAAATATAATGCTAGTATTCATACAAGAGAAGCAGTTGAGAGTGTAACGGCAGATAGTTTTTTAGATACAGATGAATATTTAGATATTTTAATGAAAACGGCTTCATTATATAATGTTAGTCCTGTTTATTTAGCTAGTAGAATTAGACAGGAAAAAGGTAATAGTGATAGTATTGGTACAACAGGAGGAACTTTTACTTTTTCTGTTGACCAAAATTGTTTAACAAATTTAGGTTATACTAATATTCCTGATAGTTGGAATGCTTTGAATTCTTGTGGTAGTGGTAGGACTTATAGTGGTATTTATAACTACTTTAATATTGGGGCTTATAGTTCTTATATGTCTCCAGTAATTAGAGGCCTTATTTGGGCTAATGGTGGTTATGATGCCTCAGTTACAACATATTTAAGACCATGGAATACTAAAGAAAAAGCTATTATGGGCGGTACGAAATATATTGCTGCTAAATTTATTAATGCTAATCAACATACACTTTATTATCAAAAATTTAATGTTGATCCTAATAGTACCTATGCAACTTATACTAACCAATATATGACTAATGTTAGGGCTCATGCCAGTGAAGCTTTGAAAATCTATAAAAGTTATAAAGAAAATAATCTTTTAAATAATACTTATGAATTTTTAATACCAGTGTATGAAAATATGCCTAATGATAATGAAACTATTTTACCAGATGATAGTGAAGAAGAGGAAATAACGGAGCCAAGTAAAGTTGCTATTAGTGAAGGAATCGTCGCTGCTGGTTTAAAAGTAAATAACAATACTATTTATGGAATAGATTATAATACTAGTGTTGAAGCTATTAACAGTAAATTAAATAGTATTAGTGCTAATTTAACTGTTACCTCTTACTTAGATCGGAATGGTAAAGCAGCGAAAGGTAATGTTGGTACAGGGGACACCTTAATCATAAGTAATGGTACTAGTAAAGAAACATATAAAGTGTTAATTTATGGTGATAATAATGGTGATGGTGATATTAGTATTGTTGATTTACTTAGATGTCAAAAACATTTATTGAATAGTAGTAGTTTAACTAGTATTGATATTACAGCAACTGATACTAATAAAGATGGTAAAGTAGATGTTGTTGATTTGCTTAGGGTTCAAAAACAATTACTGGGACAAAATATAATAGATCAGAGGTGAAGAAATGAAGAAATATTTTTTTACAATTTTTATCACAGCCCTATTTTTCTTTATTCCTTTTAAAGTTGAAGCTGCGACCATTAGTATTGCTGGAACAACGGCAACTGGTGTAGTCGGCGGCAATATAACAGTTAGAGTAACAATTAGTGAATCAAAGGGATTAGGTAGTTGGGAATATAGTCTTGACTATGACAGTAGCAAACTACAATTATTAAGTGGTAGTACTCATGTTGTAGGATATGTTGATGGCGAAGGAGAGACTAGTAAAACCTATACTTATACTTTTAGAGTAAAAGGAACAGGAACCACTACACTAAGAGTTATTAATACCTCAATAGCGGCTTGGGATGAAAGTGTTACTAATCCTACTGATAGTACCACTATCAAACTAGTGGAAATGGAAACGGTTACAGAAAATTATAGTACTAATAACAATTTAGACTCTTTAACAGTTGATGGTTATGAGCTAGATAAAGAATTTAATGCCAATGACACAGAATATACGGTTAATGTTCCAAGTGATATTGAAAAAGTAATAATTAAGGCTTCTGCAAGTGATAGTAAAGCCACCATTTCCGGAACAGGTGAGGTTGATGTCCATGAAGGCAGTAATACTTTCGAAATCAAAGTAACTGCTGAAAGTGGAGCGGTTAAAACTTATAAATTGATTGTAAATGTTGAAGAAAAAGATCCTATAAATGTTAGTGTTAATAAAGAAGACTTAACAGTTATAAGAAAAAGCGAAGAGTTAACTGATTATTTAAAAGATTACTATAAAGAAATAACTGTAAAAATAGGTGAAGAAGAGGTTTTAGCCTATCGAATAGAAGCAATAGATATTACTTTAGTTGCTTTAAAGAATAATAGTGGTAAGATTAACTTTTATATATATGATGATGGTAATTACACTCTTTATCAAGAAATAAATGGAGGCGGGGTTACAGTTCATCTAATCGATGATAAAACAAAAATTCCAGATAATTATAAGGCTTATAAAGAAACGATAAATGATACTACATATCAAGTCTATAAACTAAATAAAGACTCAACTTATTACTTAATGTATGGAGAAAATGTTGAAACAGGTGAAAAAAGTTTATATTTATATGATAGTAGTGATAATACTTTGCAAAAATATTATGAAGAAGAAATTGATACTTTAAAAGAAGAATTAAAATTAAATTCATATATAATTATTGGTTTAATAAGTTTAATTATAATATTATTAATAATTTTCTTAATTGCGTTACATACTAAGAAAAAGAATAATAAAAGTAATAAAAAAGAAATTAAAAAAAGGTTAAAACAAGAAAAAGAAGAATTTTATAATTAAATAGGAGTATGATTATGGGAGTTAAACAAGAAAACAACAATAAACATCTAGGATTGTTAATTCTGTTAGGATTTATTCTAATAATAGCAGGTATTGTAGCTTATATCATTATTAGTTATAATAGTGATCAAGCTGATATAAAAAAAAGAATGTCTGAGGTAGAAACTGGTTATAATACTTTTAGAGAAGATTCTGATAAATTTAATGATATTAGAGATGATATTTATAATAGTGTTATGCAAGATATGTATTATGAAAATTTAAAAAATAATGACAGTACTTATAAGAATCTGTTTCAAGAATATAAGAGTATTTTAGAATCTATTGATAAAGATTATGATGATGTTAAAGATAACTGTATTAATGTTTTATATCCAGATGTTGGTACTAATAATAAATGTGAAGCTTTAATTAGTGGATATGAAGAAATAGTTAATCTTTATGTTAGTGATGTAAATAGTTATAATAATAGTATTACTAGTTATAATAATTGGTTAAAGACTAATAATAGCACTGATACTCCTTTAGAGTTAGTAAAATTAGATCGTGATTATATTGATGTTAATGGAGATAGAGAGTATAATGGAAAGAAGGAATCTCAAACAGAATTAACTGATAGTAATGAAGGTGAGTCTAATGAAGAATAATTTTGACAAGACAATATTAATGCCTTCGATTGTTAAGGAGTTAAAGAAAGAGAAGAGAAAAGAAAAAAAGACTATTATTGTTGTTTTCCTTTCTTTATTTATAATAGGTAGTAGTTTTGGACTCTTCCTTTTTTATGGTCCCTATACTGGATTCCGTAATTTCTGGATAACCTCAGCTATGACTTCAATGTCTCATCAGTATCTAGCTACTTGGTTTTATAATGAGGATACTATTAATAAGGTTTTAGCGAATAATAAGGTTATAGAAATAGATGAAGATACTAATCCTGATTTAATTAATTTTAAGGATTACAATAATGAGCAAAAGATATATGAAAATGAATATGAACAACAAATTTTAACCAAAGATCCTGGCAATGATTTATATAAGGTTATCCCTGTTAGTGGTAGTGGTTATCAAGGCTATTTAGTAGCGATTTATGATCCATCAAGAGTAAGTATAGCTACAACTGCTTATTTAGGAACAAGAGGAGAAGCTATTACTACTGTTGCCAAAAGAGAAAATGCTATTATTGCTATCAATGCTGGAGGTTTTTATGATCCAGATTGGAATTCAAATGGTGCTCTACCTCATGGTACCGTTATTAGTAATGGTGAGGTTGTAAGTGATTTTGATGATGCGAATATGGGTGGTGGTTTTGTTGGATTTACTAATGATGATAAACTAGTTCTTGGTAAGATGACTAAAGAAGAAGCTATTGCCATGGGGATTCGTGATGCTGTTGAGTTTGGACCATTTTTAATAGTTAACGGAAAAAGTTCATTCATTAAAGGTAATGGTGGTTGGGGTATCGCTCCAAGAACTGCCATTGGTCAAAGAGCTGATGGTATTGTCCTATTTTTAGTCATCAATGGAAGAATTGCTTCCTCACTTGGAGCAGACATGGGTGACTTAACTGAGATAATGGAAAACTATGGTGCTGTTAATGCTGCTAACATGGATGGAGGTAGTTCCTCAGCTTTAGTTATAAATAATGAGATTATCAATCATCCAGTAGCAGGCGGTGATAATGGCCTAAGAGATATACCAACTTTTTGGATAGTAAAATAACTATCCACTTTATGCAAGAATGGCGGAATTGGTAGACGCGCTACTTTGAGGGGGTAGTGATTGTAAAATCGTGGGAGTTCAAGTCTCCTTTCTTGCACCAAAATAATTTTTCATTAAAATTTGAATTGTTTTGCACAATCATTGTGCAAAATATGTGTTTTTATTAAAAAAATGCACAGTATTTTAAAAATATTGTGCATTTTTATTTACTTTTTGTATTAAATATGGTACTCTCTTTTTAAGAGGTGAACAGAATGGAACCTATAAAAGTTAAAAGATTGCCACTTGAATATAAAATAGATAAAGAATTAATGAATTTGATTTCAGAAGCTAACTTAAAATTTGGAGAATACAAATCAAATTTAAAAAATAGTCAATTTGATTCAAGATTTTTTTTAGACTCAATAATTTTAAATGAAAGTTTAAAATCAACACAAATAGAAGGCACCCAAATCTCACAAGATGATATATATTATTTGAAATATATGCCTAAAACAGATGACAATTTAGAAATTCAAAATTTAAAAGAGGTAATTGATTTTGCTAAAAGATATTTAAAAAATAATAACAATATTAACCTTAAATTCATTAATGATATTCATAAGATATTATTAAATAGTGTGCGTGGGAACGAAAAAAATCCTGGTCATATTAGAACTACTCAAAATTGGATTGGTCCAAAAGGATGTACAATTGAAGAGGCAACATTTATTCCGCCAGTACCAGAGGAAGTTCCAATTTTGTTAGAAAATTTATTTGAATATATGAATGATGCCTATATTGACCCCATATTTATTAATTTAGCAATATCTCATTCGCAATTTGAAACGATTCATGCATATCGTGATGGTAATGGCAGACTTGGTAGAGCTCTTATTCCTATTCAATTAGCGCTTTTAACCGAAGAAGAACCAATTTTATTTTTATCAGAGATTATAGAATTATATAAGCCAACTTATTATAAACTTTTAAACGAAAGTAGAAAAGGTAATATGCTAGGATTTATAAAGTTCTTTTTACAGTGTATAATTGATCAATGCAATAATTATATTGCCAAAATAAATAGAATCAATCAAATTTATAATAAAGATATGGAAAAAATTAAAATATTAAAAAGTAATGCTATATATAGGATTATGCCTGCTATAATGAGACAAATTGTTTTTACAAAAAAAGAAATAGCAGAAGAGTCATCTGTTTCTAGAAATACTGTCTCTATGTTAATAGACAAATTAGTAGAATTAAATATTTTAGTACCAGATTCTAATTATGCTAAGCTGGGTTATAGATACAATGAAATTTATAATGTCTTTGTAGGTAAAGATATATCATAAAATTCAAAGTATATTTTTAGATTAAAATTAAATGGCTTCAATATTGTTCGGTTTAATAACTTTTTTTATCTATAAGGAAAGTGCGTTTAAAAGTCAAAAAGTTGTTGACAAACTATCGTTCTATACGCTAAGCTGACTACATCAGGGGAGGTTCAAAATGAAAGCATATAAAGCATATAAGTTTAGGCTATATCCAACAGACAATCAAAAGGTATTAATTCATAAAACTTTCGGTTGTGTTAGATTTGTTTATAACCATTTTCTAGATTATCAGAAAAATAATGGCTTTAAAAAATCCTCCTATTTATGTAAAGATTTAAAAGTACTAAATAACGAGTATGAATTTCTAAAAGAGGTAGATTCATGTGCTTTAAGATGTGCCATCTTCAATTTAGAAAATGCTTATAAGAATTTCTTTGCTAAAAGAGGTAA
>DVIS01000041.1 GCA_018711135.1 Candidatus Onthousia faecavium | reverse complement strand
ATTATTCCGATTTCTAGTGGGAATTTACAGTCAATGCCTCAACGTATTTTTATTTTAGTTATTATAAACTTGAAATTTTGCGTTTTTTCACAAAATCTTTTTTGCGTACTAATTTTTAAGTTTTATTTTTCAACCTTAACCTCCCTAATAATATTTTTAGTTAAAAGAGGATTGCGTTTTTTAATTTTTTTAGATTCTCCTTTAATTAAGGTATCTTTTATTTCGTTTTTAATAAAAGGAGAGAAGGGGGCAAGGTAAGGTACATGTAATGATGAGGTTGTAACTAAAGAAGCTAAGAGAATGATGAAGCCTACAAAGATACCAAATAAACCATAAAACATAGCTAGTATCATCATGATAAAGCGCCACCATCTTAAGGCTCCAATCATTTCCATTGAAGAAAAAGCAAGCCCAGAAATAGCGGAAATAGAAATAACGATAATCATAATAGGCGAAATAATACCCGCATTAACAGCAGCATCGCCTAAGATTAAACCACCAAGAATTGAGACAGAACTTCCTAATGCAGCAGGTTTTCTAATATCACTTTCTCTTAGTATTTCAAAAGATATGCTCATAAATAAAGCTTCTACTAAAGCTGAGAAAGGAACTGATTCTCTTTGACTGGCAAAGTTTAAAAATATTGGTAAAGGTAAAATATCTTGGTTATGAGTAGTTAAAGCAATATATAAAGCAGGAATAAAAATAGCAGTTAAAAAAGCAATAAACCTAATTATTCTTACAAATGAGGTATTAATCGCTTTGCCATAATAATCATCTGGAGTATGTAAATAATCAATAAAGAAAGTAGGGGTAATTAAAGCATGAGGTGAGTTATCAGTTATAATAACAATTTTTCCTTCTAATAAGGCTTGACTAGCTAAATCAGGTCTTTCCGTACTAGTAATGGTTGGAAATAAAAGATTAGTCTTTGTATCAAGATAAGTTTTTAGATAGCCACTATCAATTATTCCATCAACATTAATTTTCTTTAATTTTTCTTTGATATCATTTACATTTTTTAAAGTTGCAATGTTATGCATATATAAAATGCCAACTTTAGTTTTACTAGATTTACCAACAAATAACCCATCAACATAGAGTTCATTAGTTCTAAGTCTTCTTCTAATAAGGCCAACATTTGTATTGAAATTTTCATTAAAAGCATCTTTACTACCCATTATAGTACTTTCATTACTAACCTCACCAATTCCTCTATCTAAAGTGTTTCTTGCTTCAATTGCAATTGCTTTATTCTCATACAAAATAAGAACAAAACCCATACAAATATAGTCAGTCATTTTCTCAAGAGTTGTTAAAACTTTCCCATTGTTAGTAGGAATATTATTTAAAAGTTCATCTATTATATTTTCTTGCGTAAATTTTAGCTTTAGTAATTTTTTTAAAATAAAATCATTTACATAGCTGGAACTTGCCATAACCTCACTCATAACTAAAGTAATTTCTCTATTATCAATAATAAACGGTCTAACAATTAAATCAGTGGCATTACCAAAAGCATTCTTTATTTCTTCACTAAGCATATTATCACCTAATAGTAGTATGGTCTAAAATAAATAATTTATTAATGTAAAGACAAAATCTAAAGCTATATGATAAAATAGAGAAAAAAGGTGGGATCTAATTTATGCACGTAAAAATAACTAGTTATGATCATAAAGGTAGAGGTATTGCTAGAGTAAACAAGAAAGTTATCTTTGTTCCAAAAGTAAAAGTAGGGGAAGAATTAGCAATAGAAATAGTTAAAGATAAGAAAAACTATTGTCTTGGTAAAAGAGTAGAACCTATAAAAGTTAAGTATTGCCCTTATTATGATAAATGTGGAGGTTGTAATATTGGTCATTTATCTTATATGGAGCAGTTAGAATTTAAAAAACAAATGGTAAAGAATATTTTTTCTAAGTATACTAAATACTCTTTAGATGATTTAGAAATACTAAAAAGTAAAGAGTATAATTATCGAAATAAAGTAACCTTTCATATTAAAGGTGATAAGTTAGGTTATTATGAAGAAGAGACTAATGATCTTATTTCTATTTCTAAATGTAAATTATTAGATGAAGATATTATGGTTATAACTGCTTTACTTAATTCATTTATTAAAGTTCATAAATCTTTAACTAAAGCCGTTATTAAGTCTTTAGATGGTAAAATAATGTTAATACTAGAAGGAAGCGAAGATAAAGAAAAAGTTAAAGAGTTCTTTAAAGAAAAGGTAAGTTCTCTATATTACAATAATTCCTTATTAAGTGGGAGTGAAGAGTTAAAAATAGAGGTTTTATCTAAAGAGTTTCTAGTTAGAAAAGATTCTTTCTTTCAAGTTAATAAAGAAGGCCTTAATATAATATATAATGAGGTAATTAACTTAGTTAAAAGTTTAAATAGTAAAGTTATATATGATTTATATTGTGGTACAGGAACGATTAGTCTTTTAGTTAGTGATTATGCTAAAAAAGTAGTGGGTATTGAAATAGTAAAAGATGCTATAATTGCTGCTAAAAATAATGCTAAGTTAAATAATATTACTAATACCAAATTTTATTTGGGAGATGTAAGTAAAGTTATTAGACTGTTAGATTCTATACCTGATACTATTATTTTAGATCCACCAAGAAAAGGATTAGATAAAAAACTAATAGCATTTTTATTAGATTTAGAGGTTGAAAATATTATTTATGTTTCTTGTAATCCTTTAACTTTAGCACGAGATATTAATCTTTTAAATGAAAAATACTTCCTTAAATCTATAAAACTTGTTGATGAATTTCCTAATACTTATCATGTCGAATCTATAACTTTATTAAAATTACGAAGAGAAAATTAATAAAAATGTGTATTATATAAGTGAAGAGGTTATATAGTTCTTTAAAGAATTACCAAAGAAAAACATATGGACGATTTCGATTTAAATAAAAGTCGTGATTTATCTTGCTTAGTATATATGATATGATAATTATATAAATAAATTTAAGGAGTGGTTTTAAATGGATAATTATAAGGAATTAGTTGATGAAAATGTTAAGAATAATGAAAAGTTTCTTTTAGAATTTGAAAATGGTTAAAAAATAAAGGGTTAACCTCTAAAACCATTGAAAAACATACAGGTAATATGGAATTCTTTTTGAATGACTATTTAAATTATTATGAACCAACGAAAATGGAAGATGGTACTGCTTTAGTATACGACTTTCTAAGTGATTGGTTTATTAGAAAATGTATGTGGTCAAGTGAATCATCTCTTAAAGAATTTGCGGCAAGTATTAAGAAATTCTATAAGTGTATGAGTGAAAATAATCATATTAGTACTGAAACATATGAAGAATTATGCGATATGATAAAAGAAAATATGGATTACTTTTTAGAGATGATGGATGATTATGATAATGGGGATTTCTATTTTCCACTTTAAAAGCTAGTTCTAAAATCTGTAATTAAGATGAAACTAGTAATGATATAGAAAGAGTCATTGAAATCTGTAAACCAACTTATGAAAATTTCATTCATAAAGAATGGTATTCTGTTAATTTAATGAAATATGATAAATTATTAGAAAAAATGATCACACTAGAAAACATCAACTACCTATGATATTCTAACTATATAAAATTTTTATACATCGAAGGTATTTTTTCGACATACTTATATTATGTTCCTTGATATACTAGATTTGACAAATGATAATCATTTGTGTTATTATTTGTTTAAGAAAAGCTCTATTGCTTTTTGATAGTAGAGGCTCTATCAAATCGAAGTTTTGCCATTATTGGTGAAATATTATTAGAAATGATGGAGTCTCTATTATTTTTTTGTTAGTTTCTTATCAAAAGTAGAATTTTTGGAAATAAAATTCCAATGCCTATATGGATCTAACCAGCGATTTTTAACGTTGCCACGATCTCCTGTTGAAATACCTATATTAAAATCTGGTATAATTTTTCTAATATTAGCTAGTATGTTTTTGTATAGTTTTTCTTTTGCTATTGTGGTTTTACCCCTTCTATTTGTACCTTCAATCTTTATTTTATCTAGGCCATTTAATTTAAAATTCATTGCTCCTAATATAATATCCATACATTGTAGGATTACGTGTTTCTTAGAATCTATTTCAGCAATGTCTTCTTTATTTATAAATATATTATTTAAATTTAAATAAGAATTTAATCTTAAAATGTGATGTTTAAAATCATTACATTTTTCTTTTGTATCTGGCAGTTGATCAAAAAAAAGTTTTAATGTGATATGTGTGTGTTCAAAATCTTTGTTGCAATAGTCTAAACCAAAGGAATGCTTTATAAATTGGTAATATAGTAAAAAATATTGGTTATCAATTTTTTCATAAGTTAAATTTTGTGGAACAAAAGCATTTTGCCTAAACATAATACGTATTTTTATGTCATTATTAATGATATAGTTAAAGAAAGTATCAATTAATTCAATATATTTATTTAAATATTGTGCTGTTACTTTAGACCATTTTACCTCTGATAATAGATTTAATTCTTCTTTTTTCTTATTTAAACATAAGTTGAAATTTTCTAAATTTTTGTATTCTAAAAGGGCACCACCATAAAAGTTACTAAAGTAGCTACCTTTTTTGTGCGATTCATCTGAATATATTAAATATTGTTTATATATTTTCATATAAAATCATCTCTATTCTGTTTTGATATTGTATGTTAGCAAGAAACCTTATTATTTTTAACTTTATTTATATTTATAGATTGAGTCTAAATCTTATGGAGATTAAATTAAATATTAAATCTTTATTTTTATGTATGTCGTTTACATAATAGATACTATTTGTTAGATTTTCTATAGAATTAGAAAATAGATTTCTTTTTGCTATTCAAATTATAAAGTGTTCTAACACTTTTTTCAATAAGATAATACAAAGTTAAGAGCAAAATAGAAATTTTATTTTGTATGATTAATGAAAAAGTTATCCTTGGCAAAGTGATAGAATTAGATTTAGAAGTAAAAGACTTGGTTATAACTAGTGATTATAAAAAGTGTGATAATCGGAAGATTATATGTGAAAATAAAAAATACTAAAAAATATTATTTAAATAAGATAGTTTTAGAAAATATTAAGAAAATTGAAGAATGGCAAGGCGGAGATATCGTCATCTTTAAAAGTCATATTGGTATTGTTTCCGATAATCGTAATAAAGATGGCATTCCTTTTATTATTCACCATGCTAATTCTTGGCAATTACATTATGAAGAAGATATTCTTCCATATCGTAATGATATTATAGGGCATTATAGGATTAGTTAAAAAAATTATATCTATATTGTTATTTTCTTTAAAATATGATAACATTTTACTAGAAAGATAGGAATTAATATAAGGAGAGTATGAGGCTAAACTAGATAATTAGATAACAGCATAACAGTCATACCTTTTTAAGTAGGGTGAAGAAAATGAAAATAACATTATATTTACAAGATAAAATTGTTACTTTTAAATTACCTAGTGAAATATCAGGTAGTTATTCTTTTGATGAAGATCCTAATGAAGAAGCGAAATTAATTAATATTGAAGCCCGTGATAATGTTTGGACTCTTTATTCGACTAGTTATGTTAATATATTAAATGCTGATGGTTATATTAAAGATACTCCTTTAAATGTTAATACCTTTTTTATTTTAAGAAGAAATAATCAAAATTATCTTATTTATGTAAGTAAAATAGCTTTTGCTAATATGTTAACTTATATTTATCAAAGTAATGTTAATATTCTTTTAGGTCATAATAGTGATTCTAACGTTAATGTAAAATATAATTACGATTATTTAAAAAATATGCTAGTAAAAATAACTTATAAAGATAATAAGTTAACTTTAGAGAAAAATGATCAGGCTTTAGTATATATTAATAAACAGGCTTTAAGGGGTAATCTTTATTATATTAAAATAGGGGACTCTTTAGAAATGTATGGGGTAAATATCATCTTTTTGAATGGTTTGCTATTAATGAATGATGTTGGTAGTGATTTATCAGTAGATGAAACTACCTCATTAATTAGTAAATATCTATTTCCCGTTTTATCTCTTCCTAAAAATATTGAAGTTAAGGACCGTGATTTATATAGTAAGAATGATTACTTTTCTAAAGCTCCTCGTCTTAGAAGAATCATTGAAACCAAAGATATTAAACTAAGCTCTCCTCCTAAAGATAACAATAATGGTGAATTGCCTCTTATCCTTGTTATTGGTCCTATGCTTACGATGGGAGTTATGTCCGGAACAATGCTTCTAAATACAGTGACAAGAATTTACTCAGGACAAACAACTGCTGCTGATTCTTGGCCTCAGTTAGTTACAAGTGGAGCGATGCTTATATCGATGATTGTCTGGCCTTTAGTAACACAGTGGTATAATAGAAGACAAAAAAAGAAACATAAACAGGAGGTAACAGAAAAATATACAGCTTATCTTAACACGAAAAGGGAAGAGTTAAGAGAAGAAGCTAAGTTACAAAAAGATATCTTGTTTGAAAACTTAATTACAGTTAATGAGTGTTTAAATATTATAAAAAATAGAAGCCTTAATTTTTGGGATAAAAGAGTTGATCAAAGTGATTTTTTGGTGGTAAGACTAGGAATTGGACGAGAAAAATTAGATGTTAAAATTAGTTATAATGAAGAAGACTTTACAATTGATGAGAGTGATTTACAAGATCAAGCTGATAAATTAGTTGAAGAATTTAAATACATTGAAAATGTTCCTGTTGGTTATTCTTTTTATGAAAATAAAATAACAGCGGTAATGGGCCCTTATTATAAAAGTGTTAACTTTGTTCACAATGTCATATTACAGTTAATTACATTCTATAGCTATGAAGATTTAAAAATAGTCTTACTTACTAATGAGACTAATCAAAGTAATTGGGAATATCTTAGATATTTAAAACACACTTTTACTAACGATATGAGTTTTCGTTTTTTTGCAACTAATCTTGATGCACATAAAGCAATAATGGAATACTTACGGATGGAGTTTACGAATCGGGAAGCTAATTCTAAAAATAATAAAGAGACTCCTGATAAACCTCAATACCTAATTATCGTTGATGATTATGATAAGATTAAACGTTATGATATTATTAAAGATATTACAGAAAGTGATGATAATCTTGGTTTTAGTCTTTTAATTATTGAAAATAGAATGAGTAAATTACCTAGTAAATGTAATAACTTTATTACCGTAGGGGATAATAGCTCAGGGGTTTTAAAAAATTCTTATGAACAACAAGAACAAATAGCGTTTAGTGATGAGATTAATTACAATATTGATATGTTACAAATAACAAAAGTTCTATCTAATATTCCGATTGAATTTGAAGATGGTATTAGTCAGTTACCAGATTCAATATCTTTTCTTGAGATGGAGAAAGTTGGTAAAGTTGAACAGTTGAATATCTTAAATAGATGGATGATTAATGATTCAACTCAAAGTTTAAGAGCGGAAATAGGAGTGGATCAAGCAGGAGACTTAATGTATTTGGATCTTCATGAAAAATATCATGGGCCGCATGGTTTAATTGCTGGTATGACTGGTAGTGGTAAATCAGAGTTTATTATTACTTATATTCTTTCTATGGCTATTAATTATAGTCCAGATGATGTTTCCTTTATTCTAATAGACTATAAAGGCGGTGGCTTAGCTTTTGCTTTTGAAAATCAGACTTCAGGTACTATCTTACCACATTTAGCAGGAACTATTACAAATTTAGATAAAGCTGAGATGGATAGAACTTTAGTTAGTATAAATAGTGAGTTACAGCGAAGACAACAGTTATTTAATCAAGCTCGTGATAACTTAAATCAAAGTACTATTGATATATATAAGTATCAGAAATTTTATAAAGAAGGAAAATTAGAAGAACCAATTCCGCATTTATTTATTATTTGTGATGAATTTGCTGAGTTAAAAAGTCAACAACCAGATTTTATGGATAACCTTATTAGTGTAGCTAGAATTGGGCGTTCTTTAGGGGTCCATTTAATACTAGCTACGCAAAAACCTAGTGGGGTTGTTAATGATCAAATTTGGTCTAATACAAAGTTTAGAGTTTGTTTGAAAGTTCAAGATGAATCAGATAGTAAAGAAATGCTTAAAAGACCAGAAGCGGCTAGTCTAAGGCAAGTAGGTAGATATTATTTACAAGTAGGATATAACGAATACTTTGCTCTTGGTCAATCAGCATATTGTGGGGCGAAATATTATCCATCAGAAAAAATTGTTAAACAAGTTGATAAGAGTGTTAACTTTATAAATGACTTTGGAGCTTTTATAAAAAGTATTCAAGCTGGAACGGGTATTAAAAAACAAGCGCAAGGAGAACAGTTACAAGCGGTTATGAATCTAATTATTAAAACTGCTAAAGATGTTAATAAAAAAGCTCGAAGATTGTGGTTACCTAATATTCCTGAGGTTATTCTCTTAGATAATTTAGAGAAGAAATATGACTGGAATAAAGAAGAATCTTTTTCTATTATTATTGGTGAATATGATGCTCCTGAAAAACAAGAACAAGGTCTTGTTAAATATAATTTTTTAGAAGATGGTAATACTGTTATCTATGGTAATGATGGTAGTGAAAAAGAAATGCTTTTAAATACTATTATCTATGCGGCGACAAAAAATTTGGATGCTAAAAGCCTTAATTTATATTTCTTAGATTATGGTTCTGAATCGTTAGTTAGATGGCAAAATCTACCACAAGTTGGAGGAGTAGTCTTAGCAGGTGAAGAGGAAAAATATAATAATCTCTTTAAACTTTTAAAAAGTGAATTACAGAAACGAAAAAAATTATTTGTTGATTATGGAGGATCATATCAAAATTATCTTGAGAAAAATGAAGATAAGCTGCCTTTAATTGTTGTTATTATTAATAATTATGATTCTTTATATGAAACTAATCCTGATATATATGATGAACTACCAGACATGTTAAGAGATTCTATGCGTTATGGTATTACTTATATAATTACTGCTAATGGCTCTAATTCTGTCCCAACTAAAATTACCAACTCTATTTCTAATATATATGCCTTTAAATTAAAAGATGTTAGTGATTACTCAACGGTTTTTGGTCAAAGATGTAAACTTATGCCTCGGGATATCGTAGGACGCGGAATCTTATCTTTAGATGGTCTTCATGAATTTCAAACGGCTAGTATTACTGATTCTTCAGATCTTAATGACTTTATTGATTCTTATATTATAGAGAAAGAGAAAAATAATACAGTTAAAGCGAAACCAATTCCAACTTTACCAGAGGTTGTTAGTTACGATACTATAAAAGAAGCGATTACTAATCTTAATCAAGTACCAGTTGGTATTGTTAAAAATGACTTAGAAATAGCTACTTATGATTTTTTAAGTAATTTAGGTAATATTATTACTGCTAATAGATTAGCTTATACCTATAACTTTGTTAAGAGTCTAGTGATGATTATAAACTCTTTACCTAAAACAACTTTAGTAGTTTTTGATCCGTTAAAACAATTAAATCTTGACCAAAATACCTATCCAAATTACTATAATGAAAATTTAGAAGCAGTTTTTGATAAGATCAGTGAATATTTACAACAATTGATCACTGATAAAAGTGATAGTAATCTTGTTCTTGTAATTTATGGCTTAAATAAATTTATTTCTAGATTATCTAATTCTACTAAGATGACAGATTTTGTTAATAAAGCTAAAACATATGAAAAAGTATCAATCATCGTAAGTGATGATTACCCTAAAATTAAAGGTTATAACTTTGAATCTTGGTTTACTAATGTCTTTAGTACCAATAGTGGTATTTATGTTGGTAAAGGGATTTCTAATCAAGCTCTTTTGCATATTTCTAATATTACAAGAGATATGATGAAAGACTATAAAAATAATATGGGTTACCTTGTCAATGAGGGAACTGCTACCTTAATTAAATTACTTGATTTTGTAAGTAAAGAAGGTGATAATGATGGAGAATAAAGTGTTAGTTAAACTCATATTACCAGAACTTGATACTAGCTTTGATGTTTTTATTCCTGTAAATGAAATTACTTGGAAAGTAAAAAAACTTCTTGCTAAAGCTGTTAGTGATTTGTGTAATGTTCATACATATCAGAATTTAGATTTTATCTTATTAAATAAAGATAACTCAAAAATATATGATAACAATACCATTATTATTGATAGTGATATCAGAAATGGTACTGAATTATTATTAATATCAAAAATGTAAAATAGAAAGGAAAAAAGAATATGAATTATGAAAAATATTTACCTATTGGAACAGTAGTACTTTTAAAAGGTGGTAAGAAAAGAGTTATGATTACGGGATTTTGTTGTACTGATAAAAATAATAACGATAAAGTTTATGATTATGTAGGATGTTTATATCCAGAAGGAGTAATTACATCAGATAAAAATCTTTTATTTGATCATAGTCAAATTGATCAAGTATACCATTTAGGACTAGTAGATGATGAAGAGCAAAAGTTTAAAAAAAGTTTGCAAGAATTAATGGCTAAAGTTAGTAGTTTCTAGGTGTCAAGATGAGTAATGTATCTAGTATAAAGAATATACCAATTGAAAATTATAGCAGTATTTTTGACTTTTTATATAAGAACGTGATTACGAATCCTCCTGATGTTAATGTTAGTCTATCAGGTGTGGAAATAGTTGATGTTGATGGCAATATTCAAAAGCCTAGATCACCAGCGGAATTTTTTAATATGATTGCCAATGATACTGCTTCAAAAATAGTATCAGGACTAAAAACTGTTGACTGTGAATATGAATGGTATCAAGATTTTGTTTCTTTTTTAGATAAGTCAGCTCTTCCTTTGTATGAAGCGACTAGTAAAAATTTCTTTGATGGGGTTGAAAAAGTAGGTGCGACTGTAACAGTAGGTGTACAATCTCTTGGTGAAGGAATTTTAAATGTTGGCGAAGGGATTGTGGATGTTTTTATATTAGCAGGAAGTGCAATTGGAACGATTGGCACTGGTTTAGCAGATCTTTGGCAAATTGTAAATGGGAATGAAGCTAAATATACAAGTGAGTTATGGGATTCTACTATGAGTACAGTTTCTATTGATGCGGTTGGTGATGCTTTTGACTCATTATATGAAGATACTGAGTATGGAAGAAATTTGCAAGAAAAATCTTATTTCTTTAATACAGTTAGAACTGTTGGTACAGGAATTGGTGAGGTTGCTGGTATTGTAGGATTATCTTTAGCGACTTTTGGTCTTGGTTCCCTAGCTTCATCTGGTACTATATCTGTTAGCTTGGGTCAAACTAGTACAATTGCTAGCATAGTAGGGTTAGGACAAGGTACAGAAGAAGCTTGGGCAGATGGTGCTAGTTTACTAGAAGGATTACTTGTTGGTGGCGCTAATAGTTTCTGGGAAGGTATACAATATTTTGTTGGAGGGAAAATTGGCACTACTACTTTCTTTGGTAATAATGGTATTATAAGTAGTATTACGAAAAATGGCTTTGGTACAAAAGTTTTGGATTCTTTAACCCGTATTTTTTTAGATGGTTTTGATGGAGTGGCAGAAGGTATAGTTCAACCTTTAATTGCTGCTATTTATAAAGATGGTTATTATGATGAAGAAGGTAATTATGTGGAATTTACACAAAGTGATAATTTCTTTAAAAAATATGGAGAAATTTTTTCTGATTATGGTGGTGTTCAAAATATCTTCACTAATGCTTTGATTGGAAGTGGTTCTTCGCTATTAGGGGAAATATTTGATATTAAACGTTTCTTTGATTTTTCAGATAAAAATGTTTTAAGCTTACAAGAAGAAATATTAGATAATATTGATGATAATCTTGATCCAATTGCTAGAGCAAGACAAGCATATATAGAATTAAATAAACGATTGCACTATGATATGAATTATTATAAAGCAGATAATAAAACAAAAAAAGAAATATATAATCAAATACTTAGTTTAGCTGATCTAGATAGTAATAATGTTATTTGTAAAGGTTGGTCTGAATTGTATCGAGATCTTTTGATAGAGTGTGGTTTTGCTCCTGATAAAGTAAGAATTGTTGGTCGTAATAAAGATTTTGTACATAAATGGGTAGAGATAGAACTAGATGATGGTAGTTTAATAGTTGCTGATGCTACTGAAGCAATAACTGGGCCTCCGGATATAAGCAAGGTAAAATATGGGGATATTATGACGGGTTTTTTTAGAGTGACAAAAAACTCCGCTGGTATTAGACTAAGGGATGTTTCCGCTGATTTAATAAAAGAATATAGTCAATATTGGCGTAATATTGATAAAGCTTTAGGTTATACTAATGAGTCTGGTTATTATTTTAGTGAATTAATAGAAAATGCTGATAGTTTATTTTCTAATTCAGATCTTTATAACAATCTTTTACAAAATGATCAATTTAATAAGATTTGTGATACTATTTTAAATCTAGATGTAATTGAAGGGATGGATGGTACAGAGGCATATTACTACTTTAAACAAATAGTTAATAATATATTTAGTGAAGACTATGGCAGTAATGTGCGTATATATGCTAATAAATTAGAAAATATTTATGAAAGTTTATTTACAATAGAATTACCAGATATAGATTTCTATGGTTTATATAGTAGTAGTATTGGGAAAAAAATATTTAAAACATATGAAGCTTTCAATAAATTTATTGAGAACCTCGACTTATCAAGATTTTAGGTGGTGAATTTTATGAAAAATGAAAGACTAAAGGAATTAATGGAGCAGAAAAAGAACAATTTAGTTACTCCTTTGGATCAAAAAAAATATCAAGTAGTTGATGAATTATTTAAAAACGATGATTGTTTTTTTAAAATGAAAATGGAAACAGCTTTCGGTATTTTAGATTTTTTAGGAGTAAAAGAAGATGAAGCCTTGGATTTGTACCAAGAATTAATATCACCAGAAGAATATAAAAAAGTTGTTCCAAAACAAAGGTTAGGAATTCAAACTAAACAAAATAGTAGGTAAGGTTAGTTAAAATCTTACTTTTTTTCTTTTAATTATTGAATTGTAAACAAAGATTTGATATGATGTGTTTAAGAATGGAGGGAAATCAATGGAGTCAATAAGAACTAATTTAAGTGTTGATAATATAAAAAATCTAAGTAACTTTAAGATAAAAAATTCCTCTATAACTAATAACTCAAAAATAAAAAATATAAATGATATATCTACCTCTTTGATTGAAAATATTGATGTTTCTTTAGATAATGTTGATAATAGAGAAAAGATAAATATAATAGATGACTTAACTGAAAAATATGATTTGACAGAAGAACAAAAAAAATATCTTGATAATATTTTTAATACTACAACTAATGGACTTAATAATCTTTTTTCAATATTTAGTGAGAATAAGAAATTAAAAGAAAAGTTTAAAGAAAAAATAGAGATATTATTAGAACAGGATATGTTGGCTGCAAAAGAAGAGGGAAGAGAATTTACATTTAAAGATTTAGTAATAAGCTTAACTGGCAAAAGGAATACAACTATTGCATATGTTGCTGCTAAATCAAATATGGATCTTGCGGAATTATCTAAAATATATGATTTAGTAGATAAAAATGGTATGACCTTAGACTATGGAACTGTGACTAGTTCTGATGGTTGGTATACTGGAGATTTTAACTATAATGGTTTATATGCTAAATATGAAGGTGACAATGGATTTTCATATTTAATAGCTTTAAATAAAATTGATCAAACTGATGAGGGAATAGTTTATTCATCTTATAATGATGAAGAACTAACAAGATATGTAGAAGGGTGTAATTCTTATATTGAGCATACTAAAGATATTATAAATGATGATCTAACAGATTTTTTTAAAAGTCAAGTCTCTTCATTCCATATTAAAGATAGCGATGGTAATATTCCTATTTGTATTGTTGATGTAAGTGCTGATGGAGTAAAAGAATGGTCGGGTATTACCTGCTACTTACATGATTCAACAAGGTATTATAGTGGAACAGCAATTCAAGGAAGCTCTATTTTAGATATTTATGATCCTGCTAATGGTAAGATAATAACAGATGATTCACGTATAGTTGGCACATTTATTCATGAGTTGGGACATAGTTTTGATAAATCATTCATTTATAGTGCATTAATACCAGCATCATTAACAGATGAATGGGTTAATATTTATCCCCAAGTTGTTTCTTATATGAAAGAAATTGCTGCTACTAGTGTTGATGATGGAGACCCTAGGGTTCAGTTAGGTGATTCTGTGGAATCGATAATTTCTTATTCTGATCAAATTGTAAATGCAACTAGCGAAGAAGAAATAGAAGATTTAACAGCTGAAATATTTACAGAAATGAATAGACTCTATTATCAAGATCCTGCTACTTTACAAGCTTTAGAAATTGATTATACTAATGAGGAAACAGGTGCATATTTTGATAATTTATATGATTTTATGGAAGCTTTAGAAAATGGGCGTCTAAATTATCAAGAGGAGGAATAGTAATGAAAAATACGGATAGTAAAAAAACAATAGTGACTAGTAAAATTATTCATAGTTTTATCTTAGTAGGTGGTATAGCTTTAGCACCACTTTTAGCAAAACAGACAGCATATTCTATTGGGCAAGCCGATGAAGCTAACGAAAAAGTTACATCGTCTAAAGTTTATGTTCTTGATCTTAATGGAACTTTAGCTTTTAGTGATGAAAAGACAAGCTTTAACATGTATAATAAGGCTGTAGAAGATTTGAAGAATGAAAGCTATGATTTAGATTTTGCTAAACTTAGTGATAATCCTACTTTTGAGATTGATGGAGTAGAATATAAAGGAAAAGATTTTTACTTACGCATGCTTGAAAATGGTGATGTTTACTATTCAAATTTAAAAGATAAGAATACTAATTTATTTACGAAAGAGAAAATGGATGGAGAAATCATCAAAACAACTGCTGTTTATAAAAGTTCAGTCTTTTATGATATGTATGAAGATGGTCTTTTAAAAGGAACACCAATTAAGGTAGATAAAGATGTTTATCAAGAATATGCTGATAATTGGGATGGAGAGATTAATGATAAAACCTTTGATAATGCTATAACATTAAAAATGCAAGAGCAAGTAGAAAACAGTAAAGTTAGGAAGTGACTATATGGATTATGATACAATGACTATAAAAAATGATTATGGTATAGAGGAGACAATTTATGTGTTAGCAGTACTTAATTATAATAACTATAATTACATCTATTATGCTAAAGAATTAAAAGATAAATATTATCTTAGTGATATTTATATTGGTAAAATGTTTAATAATAATATTTTGCCAGTAGAAGATGACGTTATACCATATTTAGAAAATAAACTAAGAGAATTGGGGCTAAATTAGAGTTAACTTTAATTTCTTTATGTAAATAAATGTAAAATTAGTTGCGATATAATAAATAATATAGTAACATGTAATTATGATAGTTAGTACCTATCATAATAAGCTATATAAATATAATAGGGAGGTGAAAAAATGGCAATGACAGGTTTTAATCCTGAGTTAGTTAATTCAACCATTAATAGAGTTAGTCAATCTTATGAAAATTTAAATAATGTTTTAGTTGATAGTATGCAAAACAAAATTATTAATGGATTATCTGATAAGTGGGCATGCAATGTTGCAGTGGAATTTTTCAATAATTTTACGCAGGTTTATAATCAATTTCTTAATGAAACCGATAATACTTTTGATAGTATTTATAATTCAATTAGTAGTGCCGGTCAAGCATGGGCAAATTCAACAGAAACTTCATATGTTCCACCAAGATTTTCAACTTTTCATAAGAAAGTTAACTCAAGTTGTATTCAAGAAAATATAGGTGGTGTTAGAGGAATTGATCGTGAACAAGCAAATAGTGTAGCTGCAATTTTGCCAGTTCTTGCATCATCTGCTAGTACAATTTGTGCATCTTTAGAGGCTGCTGTTCAAAATTCTGGTTTTCTTGGTGATGGACAAGAGGAATCTTTAGTAGCTAAAATTAAATCAATTTCTTCAAATTTAAATAAAATTGTTGAAGATGTTAATACACAATTTAGATCAGCTGTAGACAATACTGTTTCTGCTTATGGTGATTTAGCTGGAGAAGTATCAAGAGCTTTTGCTGGTCAAGAATAAAGTGGGTTTATATAATATTTAAACCATATGACAATAACTACCTTTTCACATGGTAGTTATTATTGTATAATATAAAATATAGGTGATACTATGGAAATAAATATTGAAAGTTTAAATACTGAGCTAGAACGGTTAACTGTTTTACAAGATAAGTTTTTAGATAATTATCTTAACTTGTATAATTTACTCTCTAATGCTTCTTCTTATTGGCAAGACCCTAAAGCGACTAAGTTTTTTGATAATATTAATATGGAAAAATTAAAAGTTAAAACGGCTTATGATGAATTAGCTTCGCTTGCTGATATTTATAGATATGTTGTTGAAAGTTATCAAGATTTGGGTACTAAAATTACAGTAAATTTAAATATGCAGGATAAACTTATAGCAAAATTTAATACTATTATTAATAATTTAAACGATATTATTACAAATTATAATACTTTAGATTTAAGTTTCTGTCCTTATGAAGCAAGAATGCTTTTAAAAGAGAAAAATGAATTAATAAAAATAAAAAATAATATAGCAAATTTAAAAATAAGAGTAGGAGACATCTTTAGACAAATTGAGGAGACAGAAAAAGAAGTTAAATATAGACTTTCTAATATTAATATAGAATTAATAAAAGAATAATAATGGTGATGAAAATGGATAATTTCTTAAATGTTGATGAGATGAATGTTGCAATTGATAATTTAGAAATATATAGAAATGATGAAAGCTTGAATTTTGACGATATAAAAAATACCTTAACTAATATTAATCATTACTATAAAACCGATAATACTAAACAATTTATAGATTTAGATCAAGAGTTTATAACAAAGATGAATACAATTATAAAGTTACATGATATGAATATAACTACTCTTAAAAAGACTGTTCAAACATATGTGGAAACGGCAAAGAAGGTTTCTGAAAGCTTTTCTAATATAGGTGATAATAATGGATGAGAAAGAGCTTTTAAGACAGAAATATCGGTATCTTTTACAACGTTTATATAATATCTCTGATAAGATGAATAATTTAGAACAGAATTTTGATGATTTAATTGTATCGTTAAAAGAAAATATAGAATGTAGTGATAATATAGTTAATGAAGAATACTATAATAGACAAAAAAATAATATTACCTATATAGAAAATGAACTTAATAATCAAGTTATTAGTAATATAAATTATAAGATCTAACTTAAATTATGAGTAAGTGCTAGAACTTACTTTTCTTTTTTGTATTTTTCCTGTATAATATACTTGTTTAAGAACTGGTGAATTCATATTTAATAGAAAGAAGGTTTAGAAATGGAGGAACTATTTAAGAAATTAGATATCGTCCCTAAAGACTTATCTCTTTATAAAACAGCTTTCTCTCATTCATCTTATGCGAATGAACATCATGCTAAAAAAGATTATGAACGCTTGGAATTTTTAGGTGATGCGGTAGTTGATTTAGTGGTTGCAGACTACCTTTATCGTAATTATAAAGAAACAGAAGGAGAAATGACTAAAGTTAGAGCAAGTTATGTCTGTGAAAATGCTTTATATGAGTATTCAATGGATTTAGGACTTAATAACTATATTAAAGTAGGACATGGTGAAGAAGCGAATGGGGGTAAATTTAAAAAAGCGATTGTTGCTGATATCTTTGAAGCTTTAATGGGAGCGATATATTTAGATCTTGGTTATGCGACTGTAAGAAGAGTTATCCTTACTATCATAATACCTTATATTAAAAATCCTAATATTGTCTTTTTTTCTGACTATAAATCTGCTTTACAAGAGGCGGTACAAACATCTAAAAAAAGTTTATATTATGAATTAATCTCTGAAGAAGGACCTGCTCATGATAAAAAGTTTACTATGCAAGTTAGAGTGGATGGAATTATATATGGAGTAGGAAAAGGAAATAGTAAAAAAGAAGCAGAGCAGTTAGCTGCTAAAAATGCTTTAGAAAAGTTGGCTTTATGAAAAACGAAAAAATTGAAAACTATAATGACTTATATGAATATATTTATGACTTAACAGAGATTGGAATAGAGCAAAGAAGCGATATTGTTTTATATCTGCTTTCTTGTCTTGTTACTAAAGATTTAGATGAAGAGGTTAAGAAAAGATTGAATTTTTTAGTTCATGTTACTAATTTAACCAATGATTATTTGGAATATACCTATGTCTTGAGTTGTCAGAAAGAAACAGAAGCTTTTCCTTTTATTTTAGATAAAGTAAGAGATGTTGATGTATTAATGGAAAAAGGAGACTACTATATGCATTTGCTTGATAATTATGTTTTATATCCTTTACAATATGAATCACAGTCTTTAAGTAAAAATATGCAAAAAGTTAATAATATGCAAGCAAGATTTGTAGAACAAGAAATTAAACAAAAAGTTTTAACAATAATAAAATAAAGAAGGGAGAATTTATGAGTAAAATAAATATTTTTAGTTTAGGAGGATTAAACGAAAATGGTAAAAACATGTATGTTGTTGAGGTTGATAAAAATATATATGTTTTTGATGCAGGATTAAAATATGATAATGAAAAAAATTTAGGAATTGACTATATTATTCCTAACTTTGATTACTTAATAAAAAATCGAAAAAGAGTTAAAGGTATCTTTTTGAGCCACGGTCATGATAGTAATATGGGAGCAGTTCCAGATATATTAAAAGCTATACCAGAGATTAAAATCTTTGGAGCAAAATTAACTTTAGAAATATTAAGACAAGATTTAAGTGAAGAACAAATTAAAAAGAGTCATTTAATTGAAATATTACCTCATCAAAAAATAGAATTAGGTAAAGAGAGTATTTTTCCTATTGCGATGACACATTCTATACCTGATGCTTTATGTTATGTCTTATATACAAGGGATGGAGCGATAGTTTATACAGGAGATTTTACTTTTGATCATACAATGACAGGATTATATAAAACTGACATAGGAAAACTGGCTTATGTAGGTAAACAAGGAGTTTTATGTTTACTTTGCGAATCTATGTATGCAGAAAGAGAAGGTTATACTAGTCCTAATAATAGAGTTAATGATTTTATTAGAAATGTCTTAGTTAAAAATGAAGGTAGAATAATTGCGACGGTTTTTCCTGCTCATTTCTACAGGATTCAAGAAATATTTGATGAGGTTAGTAAAACTCATCGTAAGATTGTTATTATGGGACATTCTTTACAAACAACTATAAACTATGCTTTAAAAAATCACTATCTAACAATTGATAAAAGAGTAATTGGAAATTTAGATAATCTTGAGGATAAAGATGTTGTTATCTTAATATCTGATGAAAAAGAAAAACCTTTTGCTAATTTAGAAAGATTAATAAAAGGATATGATAAGTTTATTAAACTTAAGAAGACAGATACAATCTTTATAACAGAACCTTCTTATGAAGGTATTGAAAAAAGACTGGCTCTAGTTATGGATGAAATTGCAATGCAAGGGGTAAATGCGGTTAGTTTATCCAGTAAGAAACATCTTTTACATCATGCATCTCGTGAAGATTTGAGTCTTTTAATAAATATTATGCAACCTAAATATTATTTTCCTGTTAAAGGGGAATATCGTAATCAATATGCTAATGCAGAAATAGCTGAGAATTTAGGTATACCTAAAGAGAACATTATCTTGAAACAAAACGGGGATGTAGTAACGTTTATTAAGGGTAATTTAGTTAATAATAATATTCATATTCCAACTGATGAAATACTAATAGATGGTAAAGATCAAGGAGATATTGGTGATTTAGTTTTAAAAGATAGAGAAATGCTTGGAGAAAATGGTATTGTTATTATCAGTTGTACTTTAGATAGAGAAAGTAAAGAAATATTAGCAGGGCCAGAAATTTTAACTAGAGGTTTTATTTATGTTAAAGATAATTTAGATTTAGTGCAAGAGATAAAAAATATGTCTTTAGAAATAATTAAAGAAAATATCGAAGAAGGTAGTAAAAGAGTAGATTATGCTAAGATTAAGAATGAGGTAAGAGATGTTTTAGGTAAATATTTTTATAAGACTATGGAGACTAAACCTATGATTATTACCGTTATTCAAGAGGTTTAGTTTAAGAGAGAACAGTAACATTAGGTTATTGTTTTTTCATTTATTTCGTGTTATCATTAAGTAAATAATAGAAAGAAGGTATGAAAATGAGAACTAACATCCGTTTACAAATGGTTACCTGGGGGGGTACTTTAGACAATTAAGTACTTTCTTTAATCATGGAATAAGAACAGGATAGGTGCATTCTGTTCTTTTTTAGTGGTTAAACGGAGGGAGTATGAGATGAAGAATAAAAAAATAATAATTATATTTAGTATAGTATTGATATTGGTTCTAGTTCTAGGATTAACTTATGCTTATTTTAGAACAACCTTAAATGGTGGAGACCAAATAGTAAAGATAGATACTTTAGATTTAATCTTGAATGAGACAAGTGAAGGAATAAATTTAGATACTGCTATAGGAGTAAGTGATAGCAAAGGGATGAGTTTAACTCCATCAACATTTACTTTAGTAAATCGTGGTGATAAAGCAGTAGACTATACAATCTATTTAGACGATATGGAGATAGATAATACAGATACAAGGATAGATGATAGGTATTTAAAATATAATCTTAATAAAAATGGTACTGATAGTGGAGCAACGCTATTAACAAGTATTGGAGCAAATCCTAATCGTATTTTAGATAGCGGAACAATAGAAGGAGGAGATACTAACACTTATAGTTTAAATCTATGGATAACAGATGAGGTAGATGGAAACTATTCAGGACAAGTATTTAAAGGAAAGTTAAGAGTAGAGGTAAGTCAAGAAAAAGGGGAACCTGTTGCAGATGTTTTACTTGCAGATAGTGCAAATAACATAAATACAAGTGATCCAGATCAAACATTTATAACAGGAACAGATCCAAATAATTATATCTGGTATAGTGGAAAGTTATGGAGAGCGGTATCAATAGATCCAGATGATAACAGTGTTAAGTTGGTAACACAGTGGAATATAAGTGCTATTTCATATAATGCAGAAGATAATACAGCTTTTGATGGTAGTTATATGGAAGAATGGTTAAATGATACAAGTGTAGATGGTTTTTTGGGTAACTTAAGAGAACCAGAGAAATTTATAAAGATGGATAGTGAGTGGAATGTAACAGAAACATCTGCAACAACAAAACCGGCGGAGACGACAATGGTAACAGCTCCAGTAGGACTTTTAAATATATATGAGTATACGATGAGTTATAGTGGAACAGATTATAGTAATGGTTATTTAAATAATGGAATTTGGTGGTGGTGTATCAATTCTTATGATTTGTTTAATATCTGGAATGTGGATGCTAGCGGCAATTCTGCTAATTCTCTACCTTCTGGTCGTTTGCGTGGTGTTCGTCCATCAATAAATCTAAAATCTAGTGTTCGAATTATAGATGGCGATGGAACAATAGATAACCCTTATCGCTTGAACGGAGATAATGAAAAAGACCTTTCCGGAACACCATTAAATACAAGATATAGTGGAGAATATATAAGCTTTGGTGCAGGAGAGAATAATCTATATCGAATAGTGAGCCATGAAAATGGGACAGGAACAAAAATAACAAGTGCTGAACCACTAAAGAAAGGGGTAACATTTATTGAAAGCGCTTTTGGTGATACTGTAACTTTTTCACGCGATAATACAATAGGAATATTTTTAAATAATGATTATACTAATACAGAAAATGGCTATTTGACTATGGAAGATATAGCAATGATAGAAGATAGTACAACCTGGTATTTGGGAACAGTAGTTGATGGTGCAAGTTATAAATTAGCAAAGTATACAAATACCACAGATAACATTCTAACATCAAGTGTAACTACAGCAAAAGTAGGTCTTTTGAGAATGGGAGAATTAATGGCAGGTCAATTTAATGTTGATGATAATAATACAACTTATTGGATATTAACGCCATCTTCTTCATATCATGTCCGTGCTGCAAACCTTGGAGGCAATGGTTTTAGTGGTTTTCCTTCTAGTAATTACTTAGGTATAAAACCCGCATTTAATTTAAAACAAAACGTCATTATCACTGGGGGAGATGGGACTTTGCAGAATCCTTTCACTTTATCAGTGAATTAATATTATTAGAGAACCACAATGATACATATTACAGTTGGATAGTTAAATGTCATCAGTCAAAGTAATGTATTATCACCTAGACTGGTGACTGAATTAATGAGACTATAATTAGATTAGAATATATTATAGTAGGGAGTTACCAACATCTCAGATACACTATGTTGTTTCTACTATATAATAACAGTACTAAGATAAAATGATTGACATAATATATTTATCTTAGTACTTTTTATATTATCTAGATTTAAAGTGTAGAATGTAAAAAAAGTACTTGCTAAAGTGATAGGTTTATGGTAACTTGTAG
>DVIS01000040.1 GCA_018711135.1 Candidatus Onthousia faecavium | reverse complement strand
TTGGGGGTTGCAGAATCTTTTTTTGATGTATATTTTTTCTTTTGAACATAAATCTTTGCGAAAAAGTTTTTTATTTTTCTTTTTTTATACAGAAAAAGAGTGAAAACTAATTTTCACTCCTTAAAACTGGCCTATTTACTAAGCTCCTCCTCAATTCTCATTAACTGATTATATTTACACATTCTATCAGTTCTAGACATAGAACCAGTCTTAATCTGTCCAAGATCAAGTCCAACCGCAAGGTCAGCAATTGTTGTATCTTCTGTCTCTCCACTTCTATGAGAAATAATAGTTTTATAATTATGCGCTTTGGCTAACTCAATTGTTTCTAATGTCTCTGTAATTGTGCCAATTTGATTTACTTTTAAAAGTATTGCATTACCAGCTTTATTATCAATACCTTTTTGTAAACATTCTTTATTAGTAACAAACAAATCATCACCTACAAGTTGAATCCTATCTCCAAGTAGTGCTGTTACTTTACTAAATCCTTCCCAGTCATTCTCATCAACTGGATCTTCTATTGAAATTATTGGATAAGTATTAACTAAATCTTCATAGTACTTAATCAATTCATCAGTACTAAGCACTTTACCTTCTCCAACTAAATTATATTTACCATCACTATAAAATTCGGATGCTGCTACATCAATAGCATAACATACATCTTTTCCTGGCTCATATCCAGCTCTTTTTACAGCTTCAGTAATTAATTCAAAGCCTTCTTTATTAGTTTTAAGATTAGGAGCAAAACCACCTTCATCTCCAACACTAGTAGCATAGCCTTTTTCTTTTAAAACATTTTTAAGACTATGGAACACCTCAGCACCTACTCTAACTCGCTCATGAATAGTATCTCTTTGAGGAATAATCATATACTCTTGAAAATCTAATGAGTTATCTGCATGAGCACCCCCATTTATAATATTCATCATAGGAACAGGTAAAGTTTTACCATCACCAACATATTCATATAAATCTTTTCCATTAGCAATAGCTGCCGCTTTTAAACAAGCCATAGAAACACCAAGGATAGCATTAGCACCTATTTTACTTTTTGTCTTAGTACCATCTAACTCTATCATCTTATAATCTATTTCTTTTTGTTTAGTAACATCCATGCCTACTAGATTATCACGTAAAATAGTATTAACATTATTAACAGCATTCAATACCCCTTTACCATTATATCTAGTTTTATCTCCATCTCTCATCTCTAAAGCTTCTCTTTCTCCTGTAGAAGCTCCACTAGGTACAGCAGCCCTAGCCATAATACCATTATCTAGTATTACATCAACCTCAACAGTAGGGTTACCTCTTGAATCTAATATCTCTCTTCCTATAATATTTTTTATGTTCATAAAATCATTCCTTTCTAAACATCTATATTATAACACTGTTTTACTAGTAATTGTATTATTTTTCCTTTTAATTAATCTTTTTCCAACACTTTCTCTATTTTCTAAAGTACTGGAATTACTAGCAATATACTCACCTAAATTAACATATCCATAATTTTTTTCATTATAATAAAATATCTTAGGAGAAAATCCGCATATTTTTTTTAAAGAAAATATATATTCATAATCTAACTCTAAAGAAATACTAACTAACTTATCTACTATATCAATAGTTTTATCAACTGCAGAATCTTTAGTATCTCTATATATAGGATAAAACTTAACATTTTTTACTCCTAACAATGATGCCAAATATAAATCTCTTTGACTATCAGCAACTACAGTAGTATTAAGATTAAATGGATATATCAAGCACATTTTTCATTCATATTCTAAATTCTTCTTCATTATTATCACAATTTCAAACTAACATAACATTTATCTCTTAAGAATTGTTTAATTTTATCAGTATCTTTTCCTTCATAATACATAATTAACATCTTTTTATAATCTTCTACTAAATCACTTGAAATAGAAATAATCCCTAATCCTTTTGATATCAAATGATGATTAGCAAAAATAACAGCAGTTCTCTTATTACCATCAATAAATACCTGTCTTTTCATAACATACAGCATTAACTCTATTGCAAGACTAATATCATCTAATTTACTTTTTAAAAGTCCATTCAACTCTTCTACAACTTGACTTTCTATAGGAATACTAGGCATCCATGTTGTGCCACCTATCTTAGCTGGAGTACTCCTAACCTTACCTGCATTATAATAAAAACCTTCAAGAATTAACCTATTAATTTGTGATAAAAAAGAAAAGTTCTCTTCAGCCATAATAACATTTTCATCCAAAACAAATTCCCAAGCATGTTTCAAATTAATAACTTTCATAATATCGGTAGAAGTCATTCCATTTACTTTACCACCTGCTATGATACTTTCTGTATCTGCATAAGTAGTAACTACACCTTCTAACATTGCTTGATTATAAATAGAGTCTACTAAATTTCTTTTAGCAAAATCTATATTAAGCTTAACCTCATCACTAAGTTCACTCTCTTGATAATTTAACTCTTTCAACCTCTTTTCTAAATTCTTTATTTCTTTTTTTAACTCTTTAGACTTTAAATTATTATTTAAAATTAAATTATAAAGATCATCACTATATTCTCCTACATACTTAGATACATTCCTTCCAAGTTCTCTATAATGCACATAAATATATTTTTTATCATCTTTTTCTCTTACCTCAAGAGAGCCACATATCATATTATTAAGTTGTTCTTCTAAATTATGTTTATAATGTAAAGTGTTCATTATTTCAAAATTATTATTCATAAACACCACCCTTTCTTAAACATATTATACATCAAAAATAAAAAATGTGAAACATTTATTGAAATTCCTTAATATTTTGTTTCACATTTTTCTTATTCTTAAACTCTCTCATTGATATTGCAGAAACCAAATTAACAGGAACCATATCACTATTATCTCTTTTTTCTGCAGCAGCCACATAAGCTTCAGGATAAAAATCTCCTAATATACTAGCAGCATAATTAACATCCTTAATAGAGCTTTCTTTTAAAAACTCATCAACATATAAATTTAACTCCTCCATTTTAGATTCATAATCAGGCAGAGTATTTCTTCCATAAGTAACAAATACTCTAAATAAATATTTAAGTCCTAACTCTTCCGCTTCTTTTATATCATTTTCAAAAGTAACTATATCACTATTCTTATCAAAAGTAAGTACCAAAGTATTATAATCTTCATCTTTAAATCTAGTCATTATCTTTAAACCTTTCAACTATATCTCTAAATTCATCACCTCGATCTTCACACTGTTTATATTGATCCCAAGAAGCCGAAGCAGGACTAAGCAATACTGTATCACCAGCTATAGCAATATCATGAATATACTCCATCGCTTCCCCTAATTTTTCATAAGTAGTAGTTTTAATTCCTATACTATCACCATATTCTTTAACTCTATCCCGACACTCTCCAATCCCAACTATTTCTTTAACAGGACTAACATAATCATCTAAATCATGAAAATTCTGTCCTCGTTCTAAACCACCAAGTATTAAAATAACATTCTTATCAAATGATGATAAAGCAATAGTAGTACATTTAGTATTAGTCGCTTCTGTATCATTATAATAATCTACTCCATTAACTTTATCTATAAACTCTAATCTATGTCTAACTCCAGAAAAAGTCTTTAACACACTAATAATATCTTCATTAGCAACTCCTACCTCTTTTGCAATCATTAAGGCTCCTAAAGCATTTTCTACATTATGATTACCCTTAAGTAAGAATGCATCTCTATCCATAATTTCTTCATCATAATAATATAATTTATTATTTTTTAAATAAGCGCCATTGATTTCCCTTTTACTTGAAAAGTATTTAATATCACTAAGAATATTCTTAACACCATTCATAACATCATTATTTTCAATGTTTACAATTGCAATGTCTTCATCCGTCTGTTTAGCAAATAGTTTAAGTTTTACATTCTTATATGCTTCATAACTACCAAAGAAATCTATATGAGCTTCTGACAAATTCGTCATTAAAGCAACATGTGGTTTAAACTCTTCCATATTCGCTAACTGTTGACAAGAAACCTCCATAACAATAATATCATTATCTTCAAGTTTCTCTAAAAAACTACATAATGGATAACCAATATTTCCAGCTAAATGAACTCTCTTCCCAGATTTTTTTATCATTTCATAAGTAAGAGTTGTTGTTGTTGTCTTCCCGTTAGTACCTGTAATACCAATCAAAGTAACTGTACTAGGTAATAATCTATACGCCATTTCCGCTTCATTAATAACAGGAACACCAAGTTCCAAAGCTTTCACTACATATTTATGTTTATTAGAAATACCAGGATTTTTAATTATATAATCAAAACTAGCTAAATCTAAATCATCAGGATGTGTATCAAAAATTAACACAACTCCTAATTTCTCTAATTCTTTAATTTTATCTTTATCTTGTTTATCTTTTGAACCACCATCATTTAAAATAATAGTATTACCTCTTTTCGCCAAATACTTAGCAGCTTCATAACCACTCCTAGCCATTCCTAAAATTAAAATCTTATTATTTTTAAACATAGTAACCCTCCACTATAATTATACTAAAATTTCTAAATAATTAAACCCTCTAATTGAAAAGTCAGAAATATATTGTTATAATTTAAGAGAGATTGCAAGGAGGCAGTTCAATGAAAATAATAACTTTAGATGAACATCAATTTGATGAGTTTGCTAAAAACAACAAATACCGTAATTACTATCAAACCTCAAATTATGGTAAAACCATTAGCAAACATGGATATAACATTCATTACATCGGTATTATTGATGAAAACGACAAACTTTTAGGTGCTGCCCTTTTATTATATAAAGAAGTTTTTATGAACTATAAAATCGCTTATGCTCCTCGTGGTTTTTTACTTGATTATATTGATTTAAATATGTTAACAGAATTTACTAACCGCTTAAAAAAACTTTTAAGTAAACAAGGTTATATATCAATAAAAATAGATCCTTATATTCCTGTTAATATTAGAGATAATACTGGCAAAATTATAAACATTAATAATGAAGCTAATATTATATTAGAAAATTTAAAAAGTATTGGATACAAATATATGGGTCCTAATCTTTTCTTTGAAGATGAAAAACCAAGATTTGAAGCTTTAATAACTTTAAATGATGATATAAAAAAAATCTATCACAAATTTGAAAAAAGGGTTCGGCATAAAATTAAAAATTCTATTCGTAATGGTATCGAAATTTACAAAGGAAAGAAAGAAGATTTATCACTATTCTATGAATTTATTAAAAAGAAATATAACAAACCACTAGAATATTATCAAGATTTATACACTAATTTTGAAGGTAATATTGATTTGTACTTTGCTAAATTAAATACTGAAACCTTTGTTATTACAAATAGAATTCAATATGAACGCGAACTAGAAATTAATAACTATTTAACTAATGAAATCCAAAATGCTAGCAATATTAACAATAAGAAAAAAATTATCAATCAAAAAATAGAATCAGATAAACTCGTAAATACTTATAAAAAGAATTTAGTTTGGGCTACTAATCTTTTAAAAGAGAAACCAGAAGGAATTATTATTGGCACTACTTTGAATATTATCTATGATAATGCCTGTTACTTAGTAATAGAAGGGTTTAATCAAAAATTTAAAAGCCAAAATCCTAATTATCTAATCAAATGGAAAATGATAAATGACTACAAAAACAAGAATTTAAAATACATAAATTTAAATGCTGTTAGCGGTGAATTTGAAAAAATAACAAAATATAGTGGCCTTAACGAAATGAAATTAGGCTTCAATTCACTTATTACAGAATATATTGGAGAATTTGAATTAATTATCAGTCCTCTACCATATAATTTATATAAAAACTTAAACAAAGACAAAAAAGGATCAATCTTCTAATTGATCTTTTTGTCTATAATAAAGGTGCGTTTAAGAGTCAAAAAAACAAAGGTTTAAAAAACTAAGTATAAGAGAATATGCCAACGTTATGAAAAAATTAGATCATCTTATTTGAAGGATTAAAGTTACATTATAATTAAACTATTTTGTTTTAGATAAATAAAATTAAATTAGTACGGCAGTGCCTATAAGCTTAGGAAAAATAGAGGATACTCTATCCATGAAATAGAAAATCTTAAAGATAACGATAAAGCGCAAAATAAAATTTATTTTGTTTACTTTGTTATATCATCTTCATTAAAACATAAACTATCCATTATCTTCTCTATAACTTTTTCCCATTTAGTATAATTTGTACTAGCCGTATTAAACTCCACACTAACAAGTTTATCATTTAATGTAAAATATCTAATATTATAATACATATTAGTTGTACTATCCACCACTACAATCTTAGCAAAAGTTTTAGCATGTTTCGTATATATTCCACTATCAAGAAGTTGCATATTAGTACTCTCTGCAATTTTATTATTTAAATAAGCCTCCAACCCATCATCAGTCATAGCTTCTTCTGTTGTACTAATAAATATCTTTTCAGCATTATCTTCACTTCTAAATACTAACTCTGGTCTACTATTATAATCATACTCTTGTTTTAACATTTCTTCATCAAGCATAACAAATTCACTAGGTACATTTATAAAAAAACTTTGATCAACACGATAAGTCTTAAATTCAATTTTCTTACCATCTATCTCAATTTTTTCTTCTATCTCTTTTTCCTTATTACTATCAAAATTTGTTACCTCTCGAATCGCTAAAGATACAAAAAAAGCTAGTAATATTAATATAACAATTCCTAAAATTATTAAAATAATATCTTTTTTACGCATAATACCACCAACAAGAGTATACCACAAAAAAAAGAAGCCATAAAGACCTCTTTTTAATTAATTACTATCCTTCAATTTCAGAAACAACACCAGCACCAACAGTATGTCCACCCTCACGGATAGAGAACTTAGTACCTTTTTCAATTGCAATTGGATGAATTAATTCAACATCAATTGTAACATTGTCTCCAGGCATAACCATTTCTACACCTTCAGGTAAGTTAATTACACCAGTAACATCTGTAGTTCTGAAATAGAATTGTGGACGATAATTACTGAAGAATGGAGTATGACGTCCACCTTCTTCTTTACTAAGTACATAAACCTCAGCTTTGAATTTATGATGTGGATGTACACTACCAGGTTTAGCTAAAACTTGTCCACGTTCAACTTGTTCACGAGAGATACCACGTAGTAAAACACCAGCATTATCTCCAGCTTCTGCAAAATCAAGTTGTTTTCTAAACATTTCAATACCAGTAACAACTGTCTTTTGAGTTTCACGAATACCAACGATTTCAACCTCATCATTAAGTTTTAATGTACCACGTTCAACACGTCCAGTAACAACAGTACCACGACCTGTAATAGTAAATACATCTTCGATACTCATTAAGAATGGTTTATCGTTATCACGAACTGGAGTAGGAATCCAACTATCAACAGCATCCATTAAATCATAGATAGCTTGAACATACTTAGGATCTCCTTCAAGAGCTTTAAGAGCAGAACCTCTAATAACTGGAGTTTCATCTCCTTCATATCCATATTCGTTTAATAAATCACGAACTTCCATTTCAACTAAATCAATTAACTCTTCATCATCAACCATATCACATTTGTTTAAGAATACAACCATACGAGGTACTCCAACTTGACGTGATAATAAGATATGTTCACGAGTTTGTGCCATTGCACCATCAGTAGCAGCAATAACAAGGATTGCTCCATCCATTTGTGCAGCACCTGTAATCATGTTTTTAACATAATCAGCATGTCCTGGACAGTCAACGTGAGCATAATGACGTTTTTCAGTTTGATATTCAACGTGAGCAGTATTAATTGTAATACCACGTTCTCTTTCTTCTGGAGCTTTATCTATGTTAGCATAATCTGTAAAATCAGCCCATTCAGGGTTTTTATCATGTAAACATTTAGTAATAGCTGCAGTTAATGTAGTTTTACCATGATCTACGTGACCAATTGTACCAATATTAACATGTGGTTTTGTACGATCAAATTTTTGTTTTGCCATATTTTTTTCCTCCTCTTTTTTTATACAATTTATATTTTATCCAACAATTACTAAATTTGCAACTGTTTAGACCTAAATTTATGAGTTTCTTTATTAATTTCCACTCTTTTTAATAATTTCTTCAGCAATATTTTTAGGCACATCTTCATAATGATCAAATGTCATTACAAAGTTACCTCTACCTTGAGTATTACTACGTAATGTAGTAGCATAACCAAACATCTCAGAAAGTGGCACCATTGCTGATAATTTAACTACATTTCCAAGAGATTCTTGTCCAAGAGGACGTCCTCTTCTACTTGTTAAATCACCCATTACATTACCAAAATACTCATCAGGTGTTGTAACATCAACTTTCATAATTGGTTCAAGTAATGTTGCTTGACATTTATTCTTAGCTTCTTTTAAAGCCATACTTGCTGCAATCTTGAAAGCCATTTCACTAGAGTCAACATCATGATATGATCCATCAAATAATGTTGCTTTAATATCAATCATAGGATATCCTGCAAGAATACCTGTTTGCATAGCTTCTTGTAAACCTTTATCTACAACAGGAATATATTCACGAGGAACAACCCCTCCTACGATTTGATCAACGAACTCATAACCTTTATCAGGATTTGGTTCAAACTTAATCCAAACGTGACCATATTGTCCACGACCACCAGATTGTTTAATATACTTACCTTCACATTCAGCACTAGCTTTAATAGTTTCACGATAAGCAACTTGTGGTGCTCCAACATTTGCTTCCACATTAAATTCACGTTTCATACGATCTACTAATACATCTAAGTGTAATTCACCCATACCAGCGATAACTGTTTGCCCTGTTTCATGATCTGTATGAACTTTAAAAGTTGGATCCTCTTCAGCAAGTTTTTGTAATGCTATAGCCATTTTATCTTGGTCAGCTTTACTCTTAGGTTCAACAGCAAGTTGAATAACTGGCTCAGGAACAATAAGTTTCTCTAAGATAATAGGTTTCTTCTCATCACATAATGTATCTCCAGTAGTAGTATTTTTTAATCCTACAGCTGCAGCAATATCACCAGTATATACATCACTAATTTCTTTACGGTTATTAGCATGCATTTGTAAAATACGACCAACTCTTTCTTTAGAATCTTTTGTAGAGTTAAGTACATAACTACCACTTGCTAAATGACCTGAATAAACTCTAAAGAATGTTAAACGTCCAACAAATGGATCGGTCATAACTTTAAATGCTAAAGCGCTGAATGGTTCAGAATCACTTGGATGACGAACCTCTTCTTCTCCATTTAAATTATGTCCTTTAATAGATGAAATATCCAATGGACTTGGTAAATAATCGATAACTGCATCCATTAATGGTTTAATACCTTTATTACCTAAAGCATCTCCACACATAACTGGGAAGAATTTTGTTGCAAGACATCCTTTACGAATAGCACGTTTAATCATTTCTACTGTTACTTCTCCACCATCAAGATATGTTTCCATCATTTCATCATCAAATTCTGCAACACTGTCAATTAAGTCAGCATGTTTTTCTTCTGCTAACTCTTTTAAATCTGCAGGAATTTCTATTTCTTTAGCTTCTTCTTCAGGTTTACCATCAAATTCTATTGCTTTCATAGTAACTAAATCAATAACTCCACGGAAATCATCTTCTGCCCCAATTGGCCACTCTATAGGTTTAGCGTTAACTCCTAAACGATCTTTTATTGATTTAAGACTATAATTAAAGTCAGCTCCCATTTTACCCATTTTATTTGCAAAAATCATTCTAGGAACCATAAATTCATCAGCTTGTCTCCAAACTGTTTCCATTTGCGGTTCAACACCAGCTTGCGCATCAAGCAAAGCTACAGAACCATCTAAAACTCTTAAACTACGACTAACCTCAATTGTAAAATCAACATGTCCTGGAGTGTCAATAATATTGAAACGATAACCTTTCCAATGTACTGTCGTAGCAGCACTTGTTATAGTAATACCACGTTCTTTTTCTTGCTCCATCCAGTCCATTTGACTAGCTCCATCGTGAGTTTCTCCAATTTTATGAATATTACCACCATGAAACAAAATACGTTCAGTAGTTGTTGTTTTACCAGCATCAATATGAGCCATAATTCCAAAGTTTCTTGTCTTCTCTAAAGACGTATCTCTTGCCATATTAACTCCTTCCTACCAACGATAATGTGCATAAGCCTTATTAGCTTCAGCCATTCTGTGGGTATCTTCACGTTTCTTAACAGCAGCACCTGTTCCATTAGCTGCATCCATAATTTCACTAGCTAAATTATCAGCCATTCCACGTCCCCCACGTTTTCTTGAAAATGCTACTAACCAACGTAAAGCTAAAGCTTCAGCTCTTGCTGGTGTAACCTCCTGAGGAACTTGATAATTAGCTCCGCCTACTCTTCTAGACTTAACCTCTAAAGCAGGCTTAATATTTTCCATTGCTTGATTAAAAACCTCTAAAGGATCTTTACCAGTCTTATCTTTAACTATATCAAAAGCTTCATATAAAATAGTCTGAGCTGTACCCTTTTTACCATCTAACATGATAGTATTAATAAGTTTAGCAACAGTCTTAGATTTATATATTGGATCTGGTAAAATATCTCTTTTAACCGCACGTCTTTTACGCATAATTTATCCTCCTTCCGTATTATTTCTTAGGTTTCTTAGCACCGTATTTACTACGACCTTGTTTTCTATCTTTAACTCCAGCTGTATCTAAAGCTCCACGAATGATATGATAACGAACTCCAATCAAGTCCTTAACACGTCCTCCACGAACTAATACAACACTATGCTCTTGTAAATTATGTCCAATTCCAGGGATATAAGTATCAACCTCTTTACCATTAGAAAGACGAACACGAGCATACTTACGTAAAGCTGAGTTAGGTTTCTTAGGTGTTTTCGTACCAACACGAGTACATACTCCACGTTTTTGAGGAGAAGGATTATTAGTTTGTTTTCTTCTAATTGTATTAACTCCTACTAAAAGTACAGGAGCTTTACTTTTACGAACCTTTTTACCTCTACCCTTATGAACTAATTGATTTACTGTAGGCATTATTATCTTTGACTCCTTTCTTTACACATATCCAGGTGTATCATATTTAGTTCTAAATAAAGTTTTGCCCAAAGCAAAACTAAATCTAAACCAGCATACATAATATAGCATTAACAAAAATTATTGTCAATACAATTTACTTTGAGTTTCGGCTTTTTATGAAAAATTTAAATTACTTAAATCGCTTTTTTATTAAGACATACAAAAACTATGTAATTTATTAATTTACATTTCATTTACAAAGACTTTTTTTAGTTGACACTATTGATTT
>DVIS01000039.1 GCA_018711135.1 Candidatus Onthousia faecavium | reverse complement strand
TTGGGGGTTGCAGAATCTTTTTTTGATGTATATTTTTTCTTTTGAACATAAATCTTTGCGAAAAAGTTTTTTATTTTTCTTTTTTTATACAGAAAAAGAGTGAAAACTAATTTTCACTCCTTAAAACTGGCTATCAAGACATGACCATCTCAATAGCTTAATCACTTTAAATGAACCTATAATAATCTGTATTTCCATGGCTTTGGCCTCCTATTACTGCTATTACTATTACTAATATTAAACCTAGTATTATCATTTTCTTTTTTTACTCTTCATTTATATACCACCTTCATTACTTTTAGTATTACCTACTCTTCATATTCTATTATAAAAATTTTTATAGATAACGCAAGTAGCTTATTCACAAGATTACTTTATTTGCAAAAAAAGATATACACTAAAAAGCATATATCTAATCATTATCTTTAGTAAATTTATTAAATCTTTCTATAACAGAGTCTTCTAAATCAGTTTTATCTAAGGACTCAAATAATTTTTTCTGATCTCTTGATAATCTTTTTGGCGTAACAACTTTAAAGATAACATACATATCTCCAGTTCTTCTTCTGGCTGCATCTTTTATACCTTTACCTTTTAGTCTTTGCTTATCACCACTATCAGTTCCAGCAGGTACTGCTAACTTAACATTACCATAAATAGTAGGTATTTCCTTTTTACAACCTAAAACTGCTTCGGTGATAGTTAAAGGCACCTCTAAGTAAATATCATCTTCATCACGTTCATAATATTTATGTTCTTTAATATGAAATTCTAAATATAAGTCCCCACTAGCACCACCATTTTCACCAGCATGTCCTTTACCAGCAACACGAAGTCTTTCTCCATTATTTATACCACTAGGAATACTAACAGTAATTGTTTTTCTGCTTCTTACAGTACCTTTACCCCGACATTTACTACATGTCTCTTTATAAATTTTACCTTTACCATTACATGATGGACAAGTTGTTTTGGTCATAAATGATCCTAATATTGTTCTTTGTTCTTGGGTAATAGTTCCACTACCATGACATCTAGAGCAATTTTCTTCACCAAAACCTCCTTTACCATCACACTCCTTACAAACTGAGGTAACATCTAAATCAAAATCTTTTTCACATCCAAAGATTGCTTCTTCAAAAGTTAGATCAACTTGCATTAATACGTCACTGCCACGTCTTGCACGAGATTTGGATCTAGATGATCCTCCAAAACCAAAACCTCCTCCAAATAAGTCATCAAAAATATCACCTAAGTCACTAGCATCAAAACCAAAGCCAGCGCCATTAAAACCACCACCATAAGAAGATGATGCTCCACCAACACCAGCATGGCCAAATTGATCATATTGACGACGTTTGGTTTCATCACTTAAAACTGAATAGGCTTCTTGAACCTCTTTAAATTTTTCTTCGGCATTAGCTTCTTTACTTATATCTGGATGGTATTTTTTAGCAAGCTTTCTAAAAGCCGATTTTATTTCATCTTGACTAGCATTTTTAGATACACCTAGTACCTCATAATAATCTCTCTTTGTTGCCATAATCTCACCTCACTACTCATTATTTAATTTTATAAAGTTCTCTAACGTTTCTTCAAACATACCAAAAGCTTCTTTAAAGACATCTTCTTTCGTTAAATCAACATCAATGATTTTTAAAACCTCAAGAGGATAATCTCTTCCGCCACTCTTTAAGAATTCAATATATTTTTCTTTAAAGTTAGGTGTCTTTTTTAAAATATTTTTCACTATATAAGAAGCGATAGATAAACCTGTAGCGTATTTATATACATAGAAAGGAGTATAGAAATGAGGAATTCTTAAACATTCATATTTTACCTCTTCATCAATAACAACTTTAGGACCAAAATATAGTTTATTTAAGTCATAATAGTAATTACAAATATTATCACTTGTCAATATTTCACCTTTATCAGTTAAATCATGAATATATTTTTCAAACTCTGCAAACATCGTTTGTCTATATACCGTTCCTTTAAAAGTATCAAGTCTTTCATTTAATATCGCTATTTTCTCATCTTTAGTAGTTGCTACACTTTCCATATAGTATGAGAATAACAACTCATTTACAGTTGATGCTATTTCAGCTAAGAAAATAGGATAACCTGATTCTTCAAAAGAATTGTATTTATTAGAGAAATATGTATGCATTGAATGGCCTAATTCATGAGCAAGAGTGGATACATCATTATAAGTTTCTGTATAATTTAATAATACAAACGGTTTCGTATCATAACATCCAGCAGAATATGCTCCACTTCTTTTATTAAGATTAGGATATTTATCAATATATCCTTCACTAAATGCTCTTTCTAAGGCCTTACTATATTCACTACCTAAAATACTTAAAGAGGCAGTAACTAAGTCTTTGGCTTCTGCAAAACTATATTTTTTATCAATACTTTTAACTGTACTGACATAGCCATCATATAAATGGAACTCTGAAAGATCTAAAAGTTTTCTTTTTTCTTCAAAATATTTATATAATAACGGTAAATTATCATGAACGACTTTTATAAGATTATCATATAATTTTGTTGGAATAAAGTCTCCAAATAAACTAGTTTCTAAACTAGAATTAAAGTGACGTAATTTACTAGAGACAGTTAAGGCTTCACAGCTTGCTGCTAAAGTAGAGGTTAAGGTATTTTTAAAGTCTCCATATACTTTATGATAGTTAAGAAAAGCAACGCGTCTTACTCTTCGATCTTTAGATAGTAATAAAGTACTATAATTACTAGTAGTTAACTCTATTTCTTCGTTATTTTCATCTTTAAGATAACCGAACCTCATATCAGTATCCATTAAATAGTCAGCTGTTTCACTACTGCTATCTAAAACTTTAGAATAGGCAGAAACAACTTTTTCTTCTTCTTTAGTTAAAGAATGTTTTTTATATCTTAAAATATCTAATATCGTATGTTTAAAATCATCTAGTTTTTCTTCATCAAGATATTTTTTTATTGTACTATCATCTGTTTCTAAAATCATTGGTGTAACAAATGAGGTTGCTTCTGTATATTCTTGATAAAGATTATTTATTTTTCCATATAGTTCTTGATAGATAGCTTTACCAGTATCTTCATCGTTTTTTCTAGCTGCATATGTATATAGTTTGGCCATAAGTCTAGATGTCATACTATCTAACTCTAAAAATTCTTTAAAGTTTTTACTATTATTTAAGAAAGTTTCTTGTCTATTTTTTAAAATGCTAATATTTTCTTTTACAATATTGTAATCTTTATTATAGTCATCTATATTTTTATAAACACTCTCTAAATCCCAACAATCTTCTTTTTTTAGTTCTTCTCTTGTTTTAAGTTTCTCCATTTCTATTATCAACAAGAAGTAGTCCTAAACATAGCACTACTTCTTATTTTACCCTTTCTATTTATTATTTTTCTTCGTAATCGGCATCTTTAACATCATCTTTTTTATCTTGTGTATCTTCATTATTGTTGCTAGTTTCGTTTTCTTTACGAACGTTTTCATATACTTTAGTAGCTAAAGCCATAGCTTTTTCTTGTAGTTTATCTTTTTTATCTTTAATTTTATCGATATCATTTTTATCTAGAGCTTCTCTTAAGTCTTTAATTAAGTCTTCAGTTTCACTCTTTTCTTTTTTGTCAACTTTGTCTCCTAAGTCTTTAAGTGATTTTTCAGTTTGGAAAACTAATTGTTCAGCTTCATTACGAAGATCTGCTTCTTCTTTACGTTTTTTATCAGCTTCTTTATTTTCTTCAGCTTCTTTACGCATCTTTTCGATTTCTTCATCACTTAAATTAGTTGATGAGGTAATTGTAATTGATTGTTCTTTATTAGTACCAAGGTCTTTAGCAGTAACATTTACGATACCATTAGCGTCGATATCGAATTTAACCTCAATTTGTGGTACACCACGTGGTGCAGGTGGAATGTTTGTAAGTTGGAATCTACCAAGGGTTTTATTATCAGCAGCCATACTTCTTTCACCTTGAAGAACATGAACGTCAACAGCTGGTTGGTTATCAGCAGCAGTTGAGAATACCTCGCTCTTTGAGGTTGGAATTGTTGTATTACGTGGAATTAAAACAGTCATAACGCCACCAAGGGTTTCGATACCAAGAGAAAGTGGTGTTACATCAAGTAAAACGATATCATTAACATCACCTGTTAAGACACCACCTTGAATAGCAGCTCCCATAGAAACTACCTCATCTGGGTTAACCTCACGAGATGGTTCCATACCAAGTTCTTTCTTAACTGTTTCATAAACAAGAGGAATTCTTGTAGATCCACCAACAAAGATAATTTTATCTAAGTCTTTAGCAACTAATTTAGCATCTTTTAAAGCATTTCTAACAGGATCAAGAGTTGAATTAACTAAGTCCCCAATTAAATCTTCAAATTTAGCTCTAGTTAAAGTCATATCTAAGTGTAATGGACCATCTGCTCCTTGAGAAATAAATGGGGCAGAAATTTGTGTTTGACTCATACCAGATAAATCTTTCTTAGCTTTTTCAGCAATCTCTTTTAGACGTTGCATAGCCATTTTATCTTTAGTTAAGTCAACACCATTTTCTTTTTTGAATGATTCAACAAGGTAGTCAATAATCTTCTTATCAAAGTCATCTCCACCTAAATGGTTATTACCACTAGTAGATCTAACTTCAACTACACCATCACCAAGTTCTAGGATTGATACATCGAAGGTACCTCCACCTAAGTCATAAACAAGGATAGTTTGGTTTTTATCTTGTTTATCAAGACCATAAGCTAAAGCAGCAGCAGTTGGTTCATTGATGATACGTTCAACATCAAGGCCTGCAATTTTACCAGCATTTTTAGTAGCTTGTCTTTGAGCATCATTAAAATATGCTGGAACAGTAATAACAGCTTTAGTAACTTTTTCACCTAAATAGCTTTCAGCATAATCTTTTAAATATCCTAAAATCATGGCAGAAACTTCTTCTGGTGAATATTTTTTACCTTCTGCTTCTACTTTTTCATCTGTACCCATTAATCTTTTAATAGATGAAATTGTATTAGGGTTAGTAATTGCTTGTCTTTTAGCAGCAGCTCCTACTATTCTTTCACCATTTTTGAAAGCAACTACAGAAGGTGTTGTTCTTTCTCCTTCGGGATTAGGGATTACTTTAGGCTCCCCTGCCTCTAATACTGATACACAACTATTAGTTGTACCTAAATCTATACCTATTATTTTACTCATTATTATCCTCTCCTTTTTCTTTATTATTATCCTCACTATTTTCTGTTTCTAATTTATTAACCCTAACAGAAGCTGGTCTAATGACACGATCTTTTAGTTTATACCCCTTTAGTAAAACCTCAAGCACTTCATCATCTTCAAACTCAGGATCATTATCAGTCATCAAAGCCTCCATGACGTTAGGATCATACTCTTTATGAAAAGCCTCTATTTCTTCTAGACCATATTTCTTTAGAAGATCATCTAAGCTAGCATACATCATTTTAAAGCCTTTTAAGAATTTAGATAACTCATCATTTAGATTGTTATCATCAAGTTTAATAGCTCGTTCAAAGTTATCTAAGATGATAAGTAATTCACTAATTAAATCTTGATTAGCATATTTTAATCTATTTTCTGTTTCTTCTTCTTTTCTTTTTCGATAATTGATTAATTCAGCTTGATGATATTTAATTTTTTCCTGTAAATCATTAATAATGTTATCTTTTTCTTGTAACTTTTCTTCAAGTTCTTTTATTTTTTCTTTATGTTTGTCTTTATCTTTTTTCTTGTTTTTCTCATGTTCACAAGCACAGTCGTTATGTTCATTATGTTCAGAACATTGACACTGTTTATCACATTGTTTTTTTTCTTCTTCCATATTTGCCTCCTTTAATAGGAATTTATATAACTACTAAGAGTTATTTTTTATCTCCTTCAATATTTTCTTTTAAGTACTCTAAAATACTCACAACCCGGTCATATTCCATTCTTTTAGGACCAATTATAGCTAGTGTTCCTTCGTCGCTATTAGTCCTAAAGTTTGTTTTTATAATGGTAACATCGTCATCAATAGCATTTTCACTACCAATATAGACTTCAATATTATTAGACTCATCACTTTTAATTTCTTTTAGAAGATCATCGTCACTAAGTTTACTGAATAGTTTTCTTATCTTTTCGACATTATCAAATTCTGGCTGTTCTAAAAATTTAGTTTTACCAACGACATTTATGTCTGGATTAGTAATATCATTAAAAACATGATAGATTGCGTCATATAACTGTTGATGTTGTTTAACATATTTACCAATGATTGGCTTGATTTCAAACTCTAATTTGGTACTTACCTCATCAATTGGCGTACCAACTATGAGGTTGTTGATTAAGTCAACAGTTTTTTTAATATCGTCCATACTTACATTTTCTAAAGTAATAGTTTTGTGTTCCACTTTGCCTTTATCAGTAACGACAATAACTATTAACTGATTGCTGGTCAAAGGTACAACACTAATCTCTTTAAGTAAGTTTTCATGACTTGTCTTACCTAGAACAACAGCAGTATATGAGGTCATATCAGATATTACTTGTAAACTTTTAGCAATACAGTCATTTAATTCTAAGGTTTGATTGTGGAAGATAATTTGTAGTTTTAGCATATCTTCCCCATTCATCTTCTTAGCTTCCATCAAGTTGTCAACATAATAACGATATCCTTCTTCACTAGGAATACGGCCACTAGATGTATGTGTTTTTTCAAGTAGATCTAACTCTTCAAGAGTCGCCATTTCACTTCGAATAGTAGCACTAGAACATTTTAGTTTTTTACACAGCTGATTACTACTCACTGGCTTAGCTTGTCTAATATAAGACTCAACAATTAATTTTAATATTTTTTTCTGTCTTTCACTAAGCATAACTACCTCCTAGCACTATTATTACCCAAGTGCTAATACTAGTGTATGCTAAAAGCTGGCACTTGTCAACTACTTTTGCTAATTTTTTTACAAAAAAAACATGGCCAAAAGACTTTTAACTATTAGCCGTGTTTTTGTGACTTATCTCTTATGCTTCCAAAATGTATGGATTGCTACTGCTGCCATCTCCATCAACAATTTTGATACTAGACTTTAAATAGACTGTAGGTCGTACACCAAACGAATTACTTGAAAAACTACCTTCAATATAACCATTAGAAAATATATTTAGGACGATTTCCCTATTATATGCAGTGTGAGTGATAGTCCACTGAGAATCTGAATTATTTAACCAATCATTATCGTAACAATCACCATTACTACTCCAATTAGATAGTTCTTTATTTAAACACACATTCCTATTGACGGTTGTCCCTCCGCTTGTGGCAAAGCCATAATCAGATGGATACATTAGACCTATTTTTCCTACCCATGAAGTGTCTGTTCCACTATATACTGTTGTTCCTCGTTCATATGAGTACCAATTACTTGTTAATGCGTTACTGAGATTATCATAACTTGATGGGCCACCTAGGTACCAAATGGCATCACCTATCATTTCCTTAGAATCTGCGTCAAATGAAACAGTCCAATAATCACCTGTGTTTAAATAAGTGTTTAATGTAGTATTTGGCCAATCGGCAGTACCTCTATCCCATTGCATTTTGCCAATAGATTCATCTCTTATTATTTTAAGTCTTTCTTCCATCTTTCCTGTTCCATCATCTACTGTAAATACTCCTATGATACGCCATGTTTCATTGTTGAATGTTACATAGTTATTTGGATTAGATCCAATATAACGATAATCTTTTAAAGCTTCTGTTTGTTCTGTGGCAGGATGAGAAAAAGTCCACATCTCTTTTTGTTGTTCACTCGTAGCACTATTATAATCTAAGTCTTCTGGATTTGCTTTTGCAAGTAATGTTTCTGCTGCTGGAATTGGCATTTTATCTCCATCCTTACCATAAACATTTATCTTGATACTGAACTCTAAGCCTCCTCCATCTCCTTGCGGATTGTATTCTTCGGTCACATACATCCTAAGACGATAGTTATTAGTTTCACTTGAGTTCATACTACTAGCATATAAACTCATCTCTCCTGCTGGTCTACCTGTATAATCATTCGCTGCACTTTCTTCATTATATGTCTCTGGACTCATCAATTCTTCTTCAGTTATTCTTGTTAGATATAACTTAATATTAGAACCATCTATCTTTCGAGTCCCTGTTGTTACATCTTTAGCACTGATTTCATAGTTGATATTGACATTACCGATTATTGTACTAGAAATAGTAAAGTCAAAGTACTCTCCTTCTTTTAATCTTACTGTTCCGGTTTTATCTGTTGTTGGTAGTGCTCCATCCATCGTAATGATATTATCACTTTCAGTATAAGTCATCGTGATTGCACCACTTGTAATACTATTTACGGTATTACCAGTTCCTGTATAACTGAATGCTGCATAACTTACTCCTATTACTGCTATTATAAATATTAATATTAAACTTAAAATTATTATTTTTTCTTTCTTATTCTTCATATTTTACTCCTTTCGTTTAACCATAAAAAAGAACAGAATACCTCTATCCTGCTCTTATTCCATGATTAAAGAAAGTACTTAGGCTTCTAAAGTACCCCCCAGGTAACTTTTTGCAAACGGGTGTTAGTATAAATTTGGTACACTTTTTTTAGAGGGTATACCATCATATTTATTCCCTTCATCTTAATTACTCCCTTCATTACTTTCTTTTTATCTTTATACTTATTCTATCATAGTAAACTTATTGTTGTCTATCTTTTATTCTGCATAATAGCTTATTTTAGCATAACCATTACCTGTTTGGACACCGTTTACAGTATAGCCATTTGAAACATTATCAACAAACCCACTGCCACCATAACCTGATCCAGTATAAAGTGGGGAGTTACCATTATAACCGCCATAGTAACCACCGCCTCCAGCAGATTGTCCAGTAGCATCAGCACCGCGTCCAAAGGCATATCCGGTTGTTTGTGTAGCAACATTTTGAGTTATTTCCCAAGGCGTATTAGTAGTAGCATAATTTGAGAAAGCACCACCACCTGTAGTACCACCGCCAGAACCGCCACCACCCCAACGGGCAGCAGTTGTGTGGTTCTCTTGATTTCTAGCACCACCGCCACCTCCAGCAACGATTAATATTTGATCTTTATAAGACTCTAACGTTGATAATAGTCCATCACGTCTTGCTATGTGAGTAGCTCCTCCTCCTGAAGCATTCATATGATTAACATTACTATTTCCTGTTACAGAGCCTCCTCCATTATAACCTCCAGCTAGACTTTCACCCCTTGTAGTAGCTCCTTTTCCTGCTCCTCCAACATAAACATATAATGTATCGCCAGCATTCAATTCTACTTGACCACTAGAGTATCCTCCAGATCCTCCTGTATAGCCATTAACACTGCCACCACTTGCACCCCAAACCTCTAAAGTGTAAGTACCAGTAATAGGAGCAACATAAGTTTGGCCATTTCCTGTATAAGAAAAAGTAGTCTCAACTTTATTCCTATTTTCAAGTTCAATAAGTTCATCCTTTATATTAGCTACAAATTCATTTGTACTTGTTCTTTCAAAACTAAGATTACCTATTAGTAAAAACAATATAAGTGTCCCCATTAACAATAAACTATATAAAACAGTTGATATTGCAAACCCCTTATTATTTAGCATTTTTATTCTCCTTCTTCAATTATTTTTATTATACCATGAAAATGACTATTTCTATCAACAACAAAATTAGTATTAACAGCCCAAACCCTAACAGCATATTCTTCTTCACTATATGCATCTAAAGTATCTTCAAACAAAATATTATCTTGACACTCACTTAAAATAAAAGCTTCAGGAGCTTGGTGATCTTTTCTTAAACTTACTTTTAATAACTCTTTAGGAATTTGTTCTTCACTGCAGCCATCCTCAAGTATCTTTTCATTATTATCTTCAAGTACTATTTTATACTTAACCGCTTCACTTGTACCATTTTTTACCGTAAAATTATAATCTTGAGAACTTAAACCAACTGCATCTGTTACAGGAGTAAATCTTTCTATATCTATATAATTTCCTTCTTTATCATGAAAGACTATTTCCATTTTTCCTGTATCATAGTCATGTTCTCTTAATTCAATAAATTTATTATAAATTAGGTATGTTGAGATTATAGCAAAAGTTAATAAAAAAATAATAATAGTTATACTTTTTAGGTTATGTCGTCTTAAGGAATTATAGTTCATAAAGTCCACCTCTTTAACATTTATTTTAAATCTATTCCTTAGTATAGTCAACGTTAAGACTAAAGCCTTGACAAAAAAACATGTAAAATTATAAAAAACACTTGAAAAACTGAAAAAGATGATATATATTAATATTGTTCTATCTGTCCGCGTAGCTCAGCTGGATAGAGCAATCGCCTTCTAAGCGATCGGTCACGTGTTCGAATCACGTCGTGGACACCATACGAAGTTTAACCCTTGTTTGGCAAGGGTTTTATTATGTAATTTTTGCATACTTAATATAATGGTGATCATAATGAATTTAAAATACAATAATTTAAAAATAAAGATTCCTAGTCGCTGTATTTTTAACTTGGCTAGCTTTGATATTTTGAATGGCTTAGGTGGAGGTTATGGTCTAGCCCTTGATACTGATAGTCTTTTAACTATTTCTATTTCAGATAAAGAAAAAATTATAGCTAAAAAATATCAAACTATTATAAAGTACTATCTTGAAATAATGAAACACATCTTAGACATCAAAGAAAATTTTACTATTAATCTTACTTTTGATAAGAGGATTAAACCTCATAGTGGTTTTGCAAGTAATATGATGGTCGCTTGTAGTTTAATTTATGGAATTAATAAGATGTATAATGATCTTTTAACTAAAGAAGAATGTTTTAGTATTATCAAAGAAAATTATAAAGAAGAAGACTGTGAACATATCATTACTCAATCTTTCTATACAGGTAATTCATTATATACTATTTATTCAGGAGGATTGGTTATTGTTTCTAAAGATAAAGAATGTTATCAAAAATTTATAATTGATAATAAGATGAAATGTGTAATAATTAAAACGGAAGCGAAAAAAAGAATTACTGATGAATTAAAATTGCATAAATTGGCCTTAAAAAGTGACAAAGTTTTTGCTAAAGAAAGAGAAAAAATTATTTTTACTATTTTACCTCTTCTTATAAAGAAGAAAGATTATACGAGTTTAGCTTACTATACAAAGTTTATTCAAAGTAATGGTGCTCAAAAAGTATTTAGAGATAATATTTATAGTAATATGATCAATATACCTAGAGTCTTAGAACAATTAGAAGATAATAATTTAATTACTGGTTTAACTAATAGTTTTGATATCTTTGTATTTACAAGTAATCTTTCTTTTATAGAAAAGTTAAGTAAGGAAGAAAGGTTTAATTATGATATATTTAAAATTAATAATAATGGTCTAAAAATAATTAAAGATGCTTAGCTCTTGCTAGCATCTTTTTAATTACCTAAATAGCCATCGGTTATAACACTTAAAATTTCATCAGTGACAGGATCAATAACATAAGTTCCCCCAACACGAGTATCATCACCCAAAGTAACAATTTCTGTTTCTATATAAAGATTTTCCCCAACAAAATATATTCTTCTAATTTCCAAAGGATCTCCAGCTTTATCTGTAGGATTACCCAGTAAGTCTTCCAAACTACCAAAACCACTAATAGAATTACCTTTATTATCTCTAATTTGTGATATCTTAAGTTCCCCAAACTCCTCAAGAAAAGTATATTGCATCCCATCTTTTAGAGTAACAATAATTCCATTTGCTAATCTAGCGATATCAGCAATATTCTCTCCGTTATATCCATATATTTCATCACCAAGGCCATTGGAATTAAATAAAGAAACTAATTCCTGTCTTGCTTTATCATCTAAGATTTTTGAAACCTCACTACCAATTACAAAACTAGCTAAGAAAGAACCAAGTGACGTTTGTTCCATATTCATCTCTTCAACTGGACTACTATCAATTTTTGTAATTTTATTTCCTTGCATTGTAGTATAGTTTGAATTATTAGTTGTACTTTTAAACTGGTTTACCATCTTAGTACTGTCAATATTAATATTCTTAATTTTCTCCATAAAGTTTCCTCTTTTCTAATGTGCATATTGAACTGTTTTTTCAACAACTTCTTTTATATCTCTTTCATTAAATGGTTTCCTAATAACATCAACAATCGGATAGTTAAAAGCATTAGCAACTAGGTTATCGTTTCCAACGCCTGTTATTATTGAAACAGGTATTCTATCAAAAAGATTGTTGTTTTTAAAGTATTCTAAGACTTGAAAGCCATTAAAGTTAGGCATATTTAAGTCTAGAAGCATACCAACTATTCTTGTATCTTTAATAGATGCTATTAAGTTTAAAGCTTCTGTTCCATCACTAGCCATTAAAACCTCAAATTGGTTATTAAATATTTTCTGAACAAAGTTCTTAATAACTGATGAATCATCAACAACAATAAGAGCTCGATCTTTTTTTGGGGCCACAAAAGATGTTGCAGTACCAACTTCTTCAAGTCCTAAATACTGCTTCACCAAGTGGACAATAAAATCGAGCTCTTTTATTAAATCATCAAAATTTTCCGTAACATAGTACATATTATTTTCTTTACTTGCCATTTCGTGTTGATAAGCTAGATTAGCAAGTTTATCGAAGCCAAAATATTTGGCGTCGCTTTTCAAGCCATGGACTAAAATCGCGTAATTAGCCATGTCTCCTATTTCTTTGCTTTGTTTTATTTTCGCTTCTTTTTCGTTAATATCACTTAAAAAGTCGCCCAAGGTTTCGTCATAAGTAGCCATATCGCCAAATAACTCTAGGCTCTTTTTAACATTTACACCATTATTTATAAGTAAATTAACATCCCTCATAATAATACCCTCCATACTTAAGAGTATATCATAATTTAAACATTATTCAAATACTTATTTATAATTAAGTCAAGTGCTTTACGTTCTATTGGTTTAGGTAAGTAACCATCGAATCCTTCTCCTAAGTATTTTTCTTCCATTCCTGCAATGGCATTAGCAGTTAGAACAACAACAGGAGTATGAAAATTTGGTATTTCTTTTAATTTATGAAGAGTCTGTGTCCCAGTCATTTTAGGCATCATATCATCCATAAAGATAAGATCATAAGTTGTAGAATTTATCTTTTCTAAACATTCACTACCACTATAACAACTATCTACAGTAAGACCATAATCTTCTAAAAGTCTGCTTGCTACTTTTATATTAAGTTTATTATCATCTACGACTAAAACTTTTTTATTAAGCGGTTGCTTTTCTTTAGAAGAAACGCTTTTTTGAAATTCAAATGTATTTTCTAGTTTAGGATCATTAACAATTCTTTGTTCTAAGACGATAGTAAACTTACTACCCTTTCCATAAATACTTTGGACAATTAATTCTCCATGCATAAGTTGAACTAGTCTTTTAGTTATAGCAAGACCTAGACCTGTTCCTTCAATTGTAGTATTACGATCTTCTTCAAGACGTTCAAATTTATCGAAAAGTTTATCTATTTTATCACGTTTTATACCAATACCAGTATCTTCAACAGAGACAATTAAACGACAAATTTCGCCTTTTATTAAGGAATTAACTGTAAAAGTAATAGAGCCACTATTAGTATATTTAGCTGCATTTGTTAAAACATTTAGAATAACTTGTTTAACTCTCGTATGATCTCCATATAAAACTTTAGGAATAGTTTCATCGATGTTAACAATTAATTCTATAGGTTTTTCCCCTATTCTTGATTTAGTCAAGGTAATTAGTTCATGGAATATTTTGTATGGATTATAATTACTATTTACTATTTCTAGTTTATTTGCTTCAATCTTTGATATATCTAAAACGCCGTTTACAATCTCAAGTAAACTTTCACTGGCCATTAGAATATCATTAATATCTTCTTTAGCTCTTTCTGGTAAATCTGGTTCTTCTTTTAAAGCTTCTGAAAAGCCAGTGATAGCATTTAAAGGTGTTCTAATTTCATGAGACATACTTGATAAAAAGTCTGTTTTGGCTTGATTGGCTTTTTCTGCTTGGGTCTTAGCAATATTAAGTTCAGTAATCATTTTTAAATCTGGATTTTCAATTGTAAAGTATAAAATAACAATAACTATTGAAAGACAGAAATTGATTAAAAACAAATCAGGGAATAATCTCTGGATAACTATAACAACAATAATAGATATTATCATAGCAAATAAAGGCGAATATTTGGCAATAATGATATTCTTCCTATTTTTTATAGCAAAGGAAACACACGCAATAATACAAGCTATAGCAATTAAATAAGTCCCTGCCACCGCTGCTCCTTGAGGAAATACTACTTTACCTGTATCGATAAAACTGACAGGTAAAACATAGACAATAAAAGCCAAGAAAGCAAATATTAATAGAAGATAATGATAAACTTTACGGAAATGTTTTATCTTATAATCTCCTGATTTCTTATTATAAGAAATTACATATATATAGAAAGTAAATGCAAAAATCCAGGCGACAAAGTATAGTAGTTCTGTTTTAACAATGAAGAAATAGAGAACACTCTTAATCGGATAACCAGTTATATAGAGAACATACCCTAAAATATCGAATATCAAACCAATGGCGGTTGTAATAATTAAAACTTTATATATCTTTGTTTCAGTATTAACGACACTACCTTTGCTAAAAAAGAAAAATATAAATATTAAGATATAAACTAAACTACAAATTGTAAAATAGGCTCCCATATTACCACTCCTCGTACCTTTACATTAGTAATATAACACAAATATTACTAATAAGCAAAGAGTATGTTCAGAAAAAGAAAAAGACGATTGCTCGTCTTGCCAGTCTATATTTTTAAAGTTTTAGTATTAATTTCTCTTTCTAATCTATCACTAGCATATTTTTCATTATCTTTAGCTTGTAGAACATTCCAAGCGAGTTTACCATTAGCACTCTTAGGTAGTCCCTCTTGGTGGTACTCAATATAATGTGGAAGCTTAGCTTCTCCTAGAGAACCATAGATTAAGGTATTTATACGATCTTCTAAATTTTTAATATCTGCATCTGAATTTACTAAACTTAAATGATATTTAGGAACGTATTGTAAATTATCATTAGGTATTCTTGTAACAACACTTTCTTTTATTTCTGGAATAGTACTAAGTAAATCTTCAATTTGTTGAGGATATACATTTTCTACTCCACAAACAAAACTTCTTTTAGCTCTATCAACAAATTTTTTCTCGTTAGTTATAGGGTCGATACTAGCAATGTCACCAGAATTTAGCCATGCTATTCCATTTTCATCATAAGTGATAACTTTATCAGTCTCTTCTTGATTGTTATAATATCCAGCCATCATTCCTGGACCTGTTACCATTAAAATGCCAGTTTCTCCCTTGTCCAATTCTTCTAAGGTTACTGGATCTACTATTTTAGCACCAACAAAAGGCAACATATGACCAATAGTACCATCAGTATTTAAATTTCCTCTCTTAACGCCAACTGGAGCCCACATTTCAGTCATACCTAAACCATTATATAGCTTATCGTTAGACCCCAAACTATCAAAAGCAATATTAGTTAGGGTCTCTGTTTTTTCTGTTAACTGCTCTCCTCCAGTCACACCTGATTTTAAAAATGACATATCAAGTTTTTCTTTGGTAGTTTCATCAATTTTACTTAAAGATTCTCTTACCAATTCATAAAAATGTTTTTGTTCTTCTACACCCATCTTACTTATTTTCTTATATTGTTTATAAATATCATCTAGACCAGCTGTTTTTAGAATATAGTCAATATAAGCATTCCACTGAATTGGTCCTCCAAAAACACCATTAGGTCTAGTTCTATATAGCTCATCAGCAAAATCTTGTGGCATAGCTTTAGATGTTAAATGGATAGTTAAACTTCTATTCAAAGCATACTGCATTGCAAATGCTCCAAATGCCATAAACTCAGGTAAGTTACCTAAAAATGTGTCTCCAGGATTTAAAGGCAAAACATAATCTGCTCCTCTAGTAACCGCACTTAAACCTTTTCCTTTTAGCATTACTCCTTTATGAGTACCACTGCTACCACCTGTAAAAGTAATATCACTAATATAATCGCTTTGATTACTTATATCAGTAATAATTTCAGCAGACTTTTTATTACCATTCTTTAAGTAAGTACTAAGTTTCTTCTTACTACCAAAGACATAGCAACCTTTATATAACATAAATAAGTTAACTAAAGTTTTCTCTTTCATAGACATCTTTACACTATCAAATGGTGAAAAGTAAAGAGAATCTGTACCATATCTTTTAGTAACTGTAGAAAATTTTTTAGAAAACAAGTTAACACCAATAAACATTTTAGGATTAACTAGTTCAATATCCCCTTCCATGGCTTTTGTTGGTTCGATAGGATTAATAGCACATACGGTAGCACCTAGTTTATATAATGCTCTTTTTAAATATAAACCAGATGGAGTATTAGCACTTGCTACAGCAATTCTATCTCCTTCATTAACACCTTTTAACTTTAAAGCTCTAGCATATTCATCTACTCTTGTATGAAATTCTTCATAAGTAATCTTTTCACCTTTTTCTGTAACTAAAGCGACATTGTTCATATAATTTTTGTTTTGTTTTAATTGATATTCATAAGGATTTCCCTCTTCCGGTATAACAGCATCAATTGCTCCATTATTGTAATATTCTATATCTGTATAGTCTTTATATTTTAAATCATTATTCTTCATTTTCTTCTCCTTTATTATTCTTCTCTATTTCGTCATAACTATAGGAAGATACTGCATTACCTATTTGCACTTGATAAATAGAGCCTATTTTCATTACAACAACCCCGATTTTTTCTTCCTCTTTAATAATTACTTCAGTACCAATATCAATATCATCATCAATATCATCAAAACTAGTTTTCTTTACAATTAACCCCATAATTTACTACTTAATTTCTCACCTCTTCCTTTCTAACCTTATATTATATATAAGACAAATGAAATGTCAAATAAATTTATAGATAAATTTTATTTTTAAGCAAAGAAAAATCAAGGTCAACGTAAGTGTGTTATTAACCTTGATTTCTAATTAATCTCTAATTATTCTTTTACTACAGAAATATGTTATTAAGAGGTAACCACCATAAATTATGATTAGTAATAAAGCGGTTAAAATAATAGCGAAAAGAAGACTTTCATTACCAAATGTTTCTAAGAGGTAATTACAGAAAATAATTCCGAAGATAGAATGGATGATGGCTACTAATAAAGGAGCTAAGAAGAATATAGCAATTTGTCTAAATAGAGCTTTGTTAATAAGTTTTTCATCGGCACCTATTTTTCTTAACATATTAAATCTTTCTTTATTCTCGGTCGCTTCACTTAGTTCTTTTAAAGCTAAAATAGCGGCACTTGAAATTAAGAAAATAATTCCTAAATATAGACCAATAAAGGTTACTAAAGCTCCTAAACTAACACTTGACTCATAAATAGATAATCTAGTTGTTGCAAATAAATTAGCATTATTATTAATAAGTTCTTCACTTTTACTAATAAGAAGGTCTTCTATTTCCTCTTTTTTATCTTCAGTTGTAGCATTATAATTAGCAAAAAGCATTTCTTCTTCTACTGATAGATTACTAACTGCCTCATCTGGTACAATAATTATTCCATCATTAATATGACTACTTGATATTTCTAGAAAACCATCTTGACATTCATCATATTTTGGATAATAAGTTTCACCATTAAGAGTAATAGTTGCTCCACTTTTTAATGCTTCATTTCTAAGTTCAGCAACACTTTCATAATCAGCTACTATCATATATTCATCATCAGCAAGTTCATAAGTATCATTACCAAGAAGTTTAGCTGCTTTGTTATAGTCAGAAACGGCAACAATCTCTTCAATTGCTTCATAAGTCATATAAGGGTATTTTTTTAGAATTGAATCATAGGTTGTACCAAGAGTATCTTTAAAGGTAAGGCTTTCTGTTGTATAAGTATTAATATTAACAATATCTTTAAAGTATTTATTAATGTCAAAGTCAACAGCTTTTAAATTATCTTCGATACTAATATAAGAGTCAGCATATTGTTCCTCACTATAACCATAAAGTTCTACAAATTCATGGGGAATTTCTTTTGTCTTATATAACTCTATATCTATTGGTGCTAAGTCACGCAAATTTGAGGTCATAGCATTTTTCATAGACATACAACTTGAAAAGACACAGATAGTAACAAAGAGCATTAAACAGATTACAGTCATAGAGAAAACGGTAGTATTTATTTTACTACTAAACTGTTTGATGGTAAAACTGTTTAGACCTTTATAATAGAATTTCTTAAAACGTTTTAGAATTCTTAATACTAATCCTGATAAAGAGAAGAATAGTAAGAATGTTCCTACAGCTCCTAAGATAATAGGAATAAAGATTTGCCAGGTTTCTCGTAATTCGGTAACACCTATAGTTACCTGATAGTAAGCACAGCTTAACATAATAACAGCAATGATGAAAATAATGGTACAAAGATATGGATTTTTTAGTTTAACACTCTCAGTCCTTTTATTGGCGTTGATTAGATCAATTAATTTACAACGAGATACACTTATTGTATTAAAGATCATAACAAGTAGATACATTATACCAAAGTAGATAATGGTTTTAATAATGGCACTTTTACTAATGATGAAAGTAAACTCTGTTAGATCGGCTTCAAACATATTAGCAACGATAACACTCATTACTTGAGATAAGGCTCCTCCTAAAATTAGACCGACAACTAACGATAAAAGTCCAATTAAAAATGTCTCAACGACTAAGATTTTGGAGATTTTACTTTTACTCATACCAAGAGTTAAGTAGATACCAAATTCTTTATTACGCCTTTTCATTAAAAATCTTGAAGCATAGATGATGAGAAAACCTAAAACAAAGGAAACAAAGACAGAAACTCCAGATAACATATTTATCATTAAGTCAATGACATCTCTAGTACTTTCTGATACCTTCATCATAGCGGTTTGGGAGTCTATGGCATTAAAAACATAAAAGATCGCTACACCTAAGACAAGTGTAAAGAAATAAATGGTATAGTCACTAATACTTTTTTTAATATTTTTAAAGGCTAGTTTAAAGAGCATCATTTAAATCCCCTCCTAAAAGGGTAACTACATTGATAATTTCTTCAAAGAACTCTTTTCTATTTTTATCGCCCCTTACTATTTCATTAAATACTTTACCATCTTTTATAAAGATAACTCTTTTCGCATAGCTAGCGGTAAAAGCATCATGAGTTACCATTAAAATCGTAGCAGCTAACTCTTCATTTAAGTAATTAAAACTATCTAGTAACATTTTACTAGACTTAGAATCTAGTGCTCCTGTTGGTTCATCCGCTAAAATAAGTTTAGGCTCAGTAATAATTGCTCTAGCACTTGCTACTCTTTGTTTTTCTCCTCCACTCATCTGATAAGGATACTTATTTAGAATATGCGTAATTCCTAATTTTTTCGCTGTTTCTTTGATAAGCCTATCAATATCACGATAACCTTTATCTTGAATAGAAAGACTAAGAGCAATATTTTCATAAGCTGTTAGTGTATCTAAGAGATTAAAGTCTTGAAAGATAAAACCCAATTCTTCACGTCTAAATTTGTTTAAGTTATTACCTTTAAGTTTGGTGATATCTTCTCCATTAACATAGATATGACCTGATGTTACTCGATCAATTGTCGAAATACAGTTAAGTAAAGTGGTTTTACCACTACCACTGCTTCCCATAATAGCAACAAATTCACCTTTTAGAACCTCAAAGGAAATATTGTTAATCGCTTTAGTTAAACCGCTTCTAGTTCCATAGTATTTTTCAATATTCTCAATTTTTAATAAACTCATAATAATTTTCTCCTCAGTAACAAACTATACTAGACATCTTGCGAAACTCAATTAAAGTCCAAAATTGTAAAGAGAACAGATAAAACAAGCACGTGAAATAAAGGTATCTATACGATTTCTGTACCGTTCTGCTAAAATTTTGAAAATTTTTAGTTGACTAT
>DVIS01000038.1 GCA_018711135.1 Candidatus Onthousia faecavium | reverse complement strand
CTAAAAATAGCAAGATTACATGAAAAGATAAAGAATACAAGAAAACATTATTTAAATAAGATAGCAAATGAAATTGTTTTAGAAAACGACATAATTGTAACTGAGAACTTAAAAGTAAAAGAGATGAGTAAAAATAAAAGCCTAGCAAAATATATCTTAGATGCCAGCTTTTCCAAGTTATGTAGCTTACTAGAATGGAAGAGTAAGTTACAAGGTAAATTCTATTATAAGATAGATACCTATTATCCAAGTAGTCAGATATGTTCTTACTGTGGACAAAAAGACGAAAGTTTAAAAGATTTAAGTATAAGAGAATATAAATGTCAAAGTTGTGGAAGAGAATTAGATCGGGATATAAATGCTAGTATAAACATCTTATTTGAAGGATTAAAGTTACATTATAATTAAGCTAAGTTAATTTAGATAATGTTTTAGATAGATAAAATAACAATTTAATAATAAAATTACTTAGTACGGCAGCGACTGTCGGAATTTAAGCCTATGGAGAATAGGGGTTACCCTATCTGTGAAATAGGAAGCTTGAGGTGGTAAGAACAGATGAAAAAGGCCCTAAGAAAGGGCATAGTTTAGTTAAATTAACTCACTATAAATACTATGATCATAATTATGTTGTTCTTGCTCGATCTCTTGCAATTCTGCTGTAGTTATCAAAAAGAAATTATATTCTAAAATATCACTACCATCACTAGTTATTGGGTCATCCCAAGTTAAATCTAAATGATACCAATTATTGTTTAGAAAAACTGCATTCCAAACATGATTTTCACTCGCCACTTTATAATTTTTTATATTTAAATCTTCTAAAAATAAAGCTATTGAGTCAGTATAACCACCACATAGACTATAACCCTCTAATAAAGTTCCAAAAGCGGTATCAGATTTATAATTAACAACGTTATTATCACTGCGATCTTTATCATATTTACTATTATTAATAATATAATTATGGGCTGCTTTAATTTTATCTTCTATACTCATTTCATCAGTCCATATAGTTTGTTCAATCTCTAAAACTTTCGCTTCAATTAACTTGATATCACTATCAGTATAATTATGTTCAATATTAAGAGTAACTTTACCATAATCATCATAAACCGTTTCTAAATGTTTGAAACTATTAAAAGGGTGAACAAAATTATTCACTGCCGATAATGTTTTTTGATCATTAGCAAGGTTATCAACATCACTTAAACAATTTTCATATTCATCGCTACAATAAAAAGTAAAATCATTAACTCCAGAATTTAAAACTGTAAAATAAATATTTAATAGATCCTGATAACTATTTGGCGAAAAATCATTAGTTAAGCTTACATAATTAAAACTATAATCTCTACTATAAGCATTGCTACTAGTTAAAGTGACATCTTTATTTTCATTAACAAAATAAGTTTGATATAAATTATATAATGGTCTTCTAAACGCAAAAGTAAAGCCAAATAAGATAACTAAAAAAATTAAAATAACATACTTTTTCATGATGCCTCCTACTATTTAATTTTAGCAAGGAGAGGTTAAAAAGTAAAGAAATATCCAAAATAAAAAGAGCCTAAATAGCTCGATAATTATTTTCGTCTTTATATGGATTTTTAGGATCTATATAATCAGTGAATAAAATGCCATTCAAATGGTCAATTTCATGTTGAAAAGCAATTGCAAGTTCTTCTCTTGCTCTGATTCTTATTTTATTTCCTTCCACATCATAGCCTTCCACAGTAACTCTAGCATATCTTGGAACAATTCCTTCCACATCACGATTAACAGATAAACAACCTTCTCCCATTTCTACGTAGATTTTTTCAGCTGAATTACTAACAATTTTAGGGTTACAAACGATATAAGTATTAAACTCTTCTTCTGCTATCTCATGAACAATTACTAAATATCTTTTGGGTATCCCTAATTGAATAGCAGCCATTCCCATACCAGGGCGTAAATTATATTTTTCGGCCAGTCTATCTATTTGACTATTCGTTAAGTATTCAACCATTAATTTAATTTTATCTTTATCTTCCTTACTAAGAGGAAAGGTTACCTCTTCACTAACTAAACGTAAACGTTTATCTTTTTCATCTAATATATCTTTATTCTTTAACATCTAAATACCCCATTTCTTGCTATATTTTAACACAAAACAGCAAAAAAAGAAAGGTTTAAATCTAAAACCTTTCTTAACGAGTAAACCTTGCACCAATAACAATAACAAGTAAGATAAATAATACTAGAATTATTGCATAGTTACTATTGTTATTATTAGACCAACCAAAGCCATAATTAGGATAATAAAAATATGGAGTTTGCATGTTACAACCGCAAGTTCCGCCTCCAAAATAATACATAGTTAAATACCTCCTTTATCTATTATAGAATATGAAAATATTTGTCAAATTGTTAATGAATTTGTCCCGACTACTTTATTAGTCATTTAAAATATGATATTCTAAAAGAAAAAGACTAGAAAGGATGATGAGTTTGACTAAGTTAAAAGATATTATTAAAAATATTGATCGTCCTTTATTTCTTGTTACATTAATACTTTTTATTTTGGGCTTAATCATGATATTTTCAGCCAGTAACGTAACCTCATATATGAGTGGGGGAAGTCCTTATGCGTATTTTCTAAGACAAGGTCTATTTTTGTTTGGTAGTTTTATCTTTTGTATCTTTTTAGTAAAGTTTAATACTAAATTTTATGGGCTTGTCTCCAATATCTTGCTAGTTGTCTTTACTGTCCTATTAATTGGGCTTCTTATCTACGGAAAATCTACTAACTATGCTACAAGTTGGTTTTATATAGGTTCTTTTGGTGTGCAACCAAGTGAATTTATTAAAGTTATTATGATTGTTTTTATGGCAAGATTTTATGAAGACTATGAAGCAAAACTTAATAATTGGTTTATTGCTATTATTCCTTTATTAATTGCTATGATTATTACTTTTTTGATTATGTTTCAACCTGATCTTGGAACAGCGATTATTTTTGCCGCTTTAGTTGGATTGATTTTTCTTTCATCTCCAGTTTCTAAAAAAATTAAAACAGCTATTATCTTTTTGATGCTAGGTATGATTATGGTTGCTGCTTTAGCTGTAATTTTTACAGGTGGTAGTATTTTACAATCTCGTCAATTAAGTCGGTTAAATTTTACAAGGCCATGTGATAGATTATTAGGTACAGGTAATCAAGTTTGCAATGGTTATATTGCGATTAATAATGGAGGCCTGTCAGGCATTGGTTTAGGTAATAGTACCCAGAAATATTTATATTTACCTTATCCTTATACCGATTTTATCTTTGCTGTGATTGTAGAAGAGTTAGGCCTAGTTATAGCAATAGGCATAATTTTAGCTTATATTTTTGTTTTATATCGCATTTTAAAAATAGGGAAAGCTAGTACTACTAGCAGAGGAGCTTTAATCTGTTATGGCGTTGCTGTTTATATATTCTTACATATTGCCGTTAATTTAATGGGGTTATTTGGTTTAATGCCTATGACAGGAGTTCCTTTACCATTTATGAGTTATGGTGGTAGTTTTACCCTTTGTGTCATGGTTTCTTTAGCTTTTGTTCAGCGGGTTAATATTGAAACAAAGTTACATCAAAAAAATATTAAAAAAGTTTAGATTTTTAATTTTCACCTCCAATTTGCAGGTGAATTTTTTAAATTCGGTAGGGGATTTTAAAAAATTCAGCCCTTTTTTTACCTCAATTTTTAATTTTGCCACTTTGCTATTAAGAAAATTATCTGCTAGTATTGTGCTTGGAAAGGAGGAAAAGAACATGACTTTTACATATCGCTATCGTAAACAAATATTAATTGGAATCTGTCTTTTCTTAGTGCTATCAGTTTTAGGGTTATCTTTACTCTTTCAAAAAAATGATACTAAGAAGACAAGCGATGATATTGTCTTAAATACTGAAGAAGAGGAAATTGAGGTAAAGGAACCCGCCGAAGAAGAGCAGGTAGCCTACTATCAAGTAGATATTAAAGGAGAAATTAATAACCCTGGTATTTATGAGGTCAAAGAAGGTAGTAGAGTAATTGATGTTATTAGACTTGCTGGAGACTTGACAACTAATGCTGATACCTCTGTGCTAAATCTTTCTAAAAAAGTAAAAGATGAAATGGTTATCATTGTTTATAGTTATGATGAGGTAGCTAATTTTACAGAAACAAAAGAAAAAGAAAAAATTGAACAAGAAGCTTGCATAAAGCAAAGTGAACTCATTAATGGAGCTTGTATTGATGATAGTTCTAATCAAGAAGAATATACCAAATCTTCTACTAAAATTTCTTTAAATAATGCTACTTTAGAAGAATTAATGACTTTAAAAGGTATTGGTGAAAGTAAAGCGAAAGCTATAATTGCGTATAGAGATACTGTAGGAGTCTTTAAATCAATTGAAGAATTGAAAAATGTTGATGGGATAGGAGATACTCTTTTTGAGCAAATTAAGGAAAATATTACTACATAGGTTACCATTTTACCTTATATTTATCTTATGTCTTATCTACTTACTTATTTATTTAAACATAGAACAAACCTCTTCCTTTCAAGAAGGGGAAACTACTATAAGTGGAGAAATACTTAGCTTAGAATTTTCTGGTAATAAACTTAGTATGCGTATAAAAACTTTAGTTAAGGAAAAGATTGATGCTAATTATTATTTTCAAAGTGAAGAAGAATTAATTGCTACTAAAAAGTCTTTATCATTAGGAGATACTGTTACTATAAAAGGTGAATTAAAAATACCTAAAACCACCCAAAATTTCTATAGTTTTTCTTATAAAGAATACTTAAAATACCAAGATGTCTTTTATATTATGACTGTTTCTTCTTTTGACAAGACCAAGGAAAATACTAACTTTATCTTAGAAATTAAAAGTTTACTGCGAAATTTTATTAGTACCGATAAAGTTGGTAATTACATTAATATCTTTTTCTTAGGAAATAATGTTAGTTTCAGCTCCGATTTATTAGATAAATTTCGAAAATTAGGTATTTCTCACTTATTTGCTTTATCAGGAACACAAGTTTCATTTATTTCTCTTGTTGCCACCAAAATTATAAATTTATTTAAAAGATCAGATATTACCAAATTTATTATTGTATTTTTAATCATACTCATATATTATTTAATTATCGACTCTTGTGCCGCCATAGATAGAGCAGTAGTATTTAGTTTTATTTTCTCTTTAAATAAGGCTTTCAATTTTAACATTAAACCTTTCCATCTAATCCTACTATCTCTTAGTGTTCTATTATTTCTTAATCCATATTATATATTTGATATAGGTTTTCAATACTCCACAATTATTTCTTGTACTTTAATTCTTTATTTAAATAAAGAAAATAGTAAGGGGATAGCAGGATTGTTAAGAATTTCATGGGTAAGCTTTCTTGTTAGTTTGCCCATTTCTTTATACCATTTTTCAGAAATTAATGTTTTAAGCATTATTTATAACTTATTTTATGTTCCCTTTATTAATACTATCATCTTCCCACTTACCATTATTTGTTTTTTTTGTTCCTTTTTGAGTCCAATTTTACTATTCTTTATTAATATCTTTGAAGCTAGTGTTAATATTTTAGCAATGTTAGATTTAGGTAATTTAATATTACCACGAATTCCCTTTATCTTTTACTTGCTTTATTATTTGGCTATCTTTCTAATACTATATTATAAAAAGAAAATCTTCCTAATCTTCTTTTTTCTTATTTTCTTTGCTCACTACCTTATTCCAATACTTGATAACAGTGCTCGCCTTTATATGTTAGATGTAGGACAGGGAGACAGTTTTCTTCTTTTAACTAAAGGTAAAAGCATTTTAATAGATACTGGAGGAGTAATGACTTATGCTAAAGAAGCTTGGGAAAAAGGTGAAGAAATCAATAATGGCAAATATTTGATAACTTTCTTTAAACAATTAGGCTTGAAGAAAATAGACTATTTAATTTTAACTCATGGTGATTATGATCATATGGGAGAAAGTATTAATATAGTTAATGGCTTTAAAGTTGACAAAGTAATTCTTAATAATGGCACATATAATAATTTAGAGCAAGAATTAATAAGTGTTCTTAGAAAGAAAAATATTCCTTATTACCAAAATCTAAAAGAGTTAAAGATTGGTGATAATAAATTATATTTCTTAAATAACCAAATATCCACTGATGAAAATGATAACTCAATCGTTATTTATACGGAAATTAATGGTCTTAAACTCCTTTTTATGGGAGATGCGGGAGTAGATGTAGAAGAAGAAATCTTAAAAAAATATAATCTAAATAACATAGATATCCTTAAAGTAGGTCATCATGGTAGTAGAACAAGTTCAAGTGAAGATTTTATAAATAGTATAACTCCAGCTTGTTCCTTAATAAGTGTTGGCAAAGATAATAAATATTCTCATCCTAATGATGAGGTAATAAAAAGACTAAGTGCTTCTAAAATCTATCGGACAGATTTAGATGGCGCGGTTATGTTAAAACTAGAAAAAGATAAAATATTAATAAAAACTTATTAAATTACAAGCTTATAGATGTTATAATGAATGTGTATAAGTAAACACTCGATATTTTCATAATAATTACGCTTTTATCTAAAAGAAAGAAGGGGTGAGTAAGCTCTAATTGCTCTATAAATATGCCTAAAAAAATAAATGAAATAATTAATCAATATAATGGTGATTCAACTTTATATGAGTTGTTGAAAAATTATTATAATGATAAAGCACTATTAGAATCCAAACCTGATGATATAAGTGAAATTAAACAATTAGTTGCAAATTACTATTTGTCCAAATATCCATATAAAGATTATTACGATAATGCTGTTCAAGACAGATTTATTAGTAAAATGACAGAATATTATACTTTAAAAGTAAAAACAAGAAATATAAATAATAAAATAAAATTTTATCCTGTAAAAATAAGTACAGAAATGGCTCAAAATTATTATCAAAAATACATACATCTAATGGTAAATGAGCAACTTGAAAAAGGTCTTAGTATTGAAGAACTTTTTAGTAACTGGTCAAACACTTTTGCTAGTGCAACTAAAGAATATAAAGAATATTTATTAAAAGCAGATATATATTTATATTATGGTTCTCCTTTTTATATGATAGAAAGATCAAAATTTATTTCTAATTGTATTAGTAATATTCCAAATGTTGAGGAAAGTACAACAGATTTATTATCCACAATGGATGTCTTTGCCAATACTTATATGCAAAATCGTAATTCCTTTGATGAACAAGCAGATTTTCCTATTACCGATGAACAATTCTATAGAGACTATGATGATATAGAAGCATGTTATATAAAATTTGTTGAACTTGAAAATAAATTAGCCCCTATTGTACTTAATTACTGGCAAGATTATTTAACTAGTCCCAAACAACATGATATGTATAACTATAAATATTTAACGCATTCTTTTGGTCATGGTATTATTGACTATAATTTAATGACCAAAGCTTGTTGCTCTTTATCTACTAATGAAATAGATAATTTAATGTACGGTAATTGTGGTTTAATTTATGAACCAACTCCAAATTCTATTGATACTATGAGTACTGATGATGCAGGTAGTTGGATTATAAATAGGAAAGAATTTATTGAAAAAGGTTGTCCTTCCACTTGGCAATTAACTAATTTAGATGGTGATTCGGTTTTTTATGAGTATCCTCAAAATAGTAAATTAATTATGCCAGAAATATTTGCAGAGGAATGTAAAGAGCAATCTTTAAATCCTGATAGTTGGGATTATTCGGAAATATTTTTAAATAAAAATGCTAAAGTAGTAGGTGCATTTTATACTAATGATTGTGATGACATAGATGAAATAAAAAATTATGCCGAAATCCATGATTTACCGCTGGCTCATATTCAAGCAAAAGAGCAAATTAAAAGTAGTGGCATAAAATATTAGTTAATACTATTACTTGCTGAAAGTAAGAATATGATATAGAATATAAGTGGTGGTAGTTATGACTTATACTTATCAAGAATTAGAACAATATGCTAATACGGCTAAAGAAATGCTTGGCTTCTCAACTGAAAAAATAGTCTTTGAATATAGTGATGTCATTAACCGTTATCTGCTTTTACTTGATCATTATACTAATAAAACTGATGATGAGACCTTTTTCAATACTGAGACTTTATCAATGATAAATTTCAGTCTTAATTATTGTCTTGGCTATGCTATTAGTGATTATTTTGAAGAAAATTATCAACAGAAAGATTCTATTAAAATGGCTTATGAAGATAGTACTTTTCGTACTATTTTGCAATTGTCATATGATATTACAAATCGTTTTTATGCTAGTGGATATTATTCTGAAGGCGAATATATAAACGGAGTTCTTTTTCAGCTAGCCCATTCTGTCTACCAAGTTGAACATCAAAATGATAATGCTAAAGTTAAAAAATATAGTTAGGAGTTTAAACATGCAAAAAATTTGTAATTTAATAAAGAAACAAGATTTAAGTAAGTTAAAACAATATTATATAGAAGCTTTACAGAATAAAGAGTTTAAAGAGTATGTAGACTCTTTAGATGTTAGTGAAAATGTTCTGATAAAATACACCTCACAATTAGAAGATGTGGTTAAAGAAAAAAATAATTGTTTAAACTGTCCTGGACTTAATAAATGTCCTAATACTTTAAGAGGACATTTATTAACAGGCTTTAAAGATCAAGATGGGTTAAACTTTAACTATAAAACTTGCTCTTTACTTTTAAAAGAAGAGAAAAGTTATGCTTATCGGAAAAATATTACTTGTTTTGACTTGCCTAAAGAAATAAAAAATGCTTCTTTTAAAGAAGCTTATCGTGATGATACTAAAAGGCTTCCTATCTTTAAGTTTTTTAAAGACTTTATAGATAGTTATCAAAAAAATGGAAATTCTAAAGGCCTATATTTAAGTGGTTCCTTTGGTAGCGGTAAAACTTATTTAATTGCAGCCTTATTTAATGAACTAGCTACAAAAAATATAAGTTCCGCATTAGTGTACTATCCAGAACTTTTAAGAAATTTAAAATCTTCTTTTGGCACTGATTATGAAGAGAAATTTACATTTATTAAAACTGTTCCATTACTACTTTTAGATGATATTGGAGCTGAAAGTACAACTGCTTGGAGTCGTGATGAGGTTTTAGGACCAATTTTACAATATCGAATGGAAGAGGATTTACCAACTTTTTTTACATCCAATCTAACTATAGATGAACTAGAAAGTTCACTTGCTACGACAAGCAACGGAGTAGAAAAGATAAAAGCGAAAAGGATAATAGAGCGGATTAAACAATTAACCGTTCCTCTTGAATTAATAAGTAAAAATAGGCGAAATTAAAAAATAGTTTTTAACTATCTTTTGTCACAATTCTTAGTTTATCTTTTTCCTTTAAATTAAGAGCTTTATCTTTCTTTAGCACATATATATAATAAGCTTTTAATCTTGGCCTAATAAATTTTTCTGTTTTCAAGTCATGATAAATAGCTAAGATATTATTTTCTTTATCTGTAACAATGATATCAACTTTTTGACAGAAAAAATAAGTATTAAGCATTTTCTTTTTGGGAAAGCATAAACCATGATCAATATCTTTTAAATAAAAGCGAAAACTCTTAAAGCGATCTTTAAACTTTGTTAAAGTTTTAATTTCAATTTTTTCTTTATTTAAAGCTATATATTTTTTCATATTTTTCCGTCCTTTCTCTAATAATAGCATTAATTTTGCCATTTTGCTAGAATAAATGTATCAAATATGTTATTATAATCTAGAGAAAAAGGAGGTATAAATATGAGTGGACATTCAAAATGGGCTACTATTCATCGTAAGAAAGGATTAATTGATGCTGCTAGAGGTAAAGTATTTCAAAAACTAGCAAAAGAAATATATGTTGCTGCTAAGAGTGGGACACCTGATGTTAACAGTAATTCATCACTAAGAATGGTAGTAGAAAAAGCCAAAGCAGCAAATATGCCTAAAGATAATATCGAAAAAGCTATTGATAAAGCTAAAGGAGCAAGTGAAGGAGAAAACTTTGAAAGCATTTTATATGAAGGTTATGGTAAAGGAGGAGTAGCGATTATGGTAATGTGCCTTACCGATAATCGTAATCGTACTGCTTCAATGGTTCGTAGTACTTTCACTAAATATGGTGGTAACTTAGGGACAGATGGTTCGGTTAGTTATCTTTTTGAACGCAAAGGAATTATCCAAATACCTAATCAATATAGTGAAGACGAGGTTATGATGACGGCCTTGGATGCTGGCGCTACTGATATGGAAACGTTAGAAGATACTTATCTTATAACAACACCAAGTGATAAGTTTATCGCTGTAAAAGATGCTTTAACAGCAATGGGAGTTGCGGAATTTTTAACCAGTGAGGTAACCTTCGTAGCTAATAACCCAGTTAGCGTCAATGATGATATTAAAGAAAGTGTTAATAACTTAATTACTCATCTAGAAGACTTGGATGATGTTAATGAAGTTTATTCAAATTTAGAAAGTGAGTAATTATGTATAGTTATATTATTGGAAAAGTTACAGAGATTGTCTCTAATGCGATTGTTTTGGAAAATGAAGGGATTGGTTATTTAATTAATACTCCCAATCCTTTTGTTTTTGAAATAGAAAAAGAGTATAAAGTCTATATTTATCAGCAGATAAAAGAAGATGAACATGCTTTATTTGGCTTTAAAAGCAAAGAGGAAAAAGAATTGTTTTTAAAACTAATAAGCGTAAAAGGTTTAGGACCTAAAATGGCTTTACCGATTATTGCAAGCGCTTCTATTAGTGGTATTAGTGATGCGATTAATAGGGAAAATATTCTTTATTTAAAAAAATTTCCTAAAATAGGAGAAAAACTTGCTAAGCAAATGATTCTTGACTTAAAAGGAAAATTAGGTGAATTTGAAGGAGCTAGTGATACTGATAGTAATACAACTATGGAATTAAGAGAAGCCTTGCTTGGTTTAGGCTATAAAGATAAAGAAATTAAAAGTGTTATTCCTAAGATTGATCAAAGTTTAGCGATAGAAGAACAAATAAAAGAAGCTTTAAAATTATTTTTGAAGTAGGTGATACAAATGGAGCGAATTGTTTCGCAAGAAGAGCTAGTTGATGATGGTGTTATTGATAATACTATTAGACCTGAGGTTTTAGATGAATATATTGGTCAGACTGAGGTTAAAGAAAATATCAGAGTTTTTATTGAAGCTAGTAAAATTAGAAACGAGGTCCTAGATCATGTTTTATTATACGGTCCTCCCGGCCTTGGTAAAACAACTCTAGCTTATATTATTGCAAGAGAACTAGGGGTTAATATTAAAACAGCTAGTGGTCCTTCTATTGAAAAAAGTGGTGACTTAGCGGCTATTTTATCTACCCTTGAGCCTGGAGATGTTTTATTCATTGATGAAATTCATCGAATGCCAAGATTTATTGAAGAAATATTATATCCTGCGATGGAAGACTTTACTTTAGATATAATAATTGGAAACGAAGGTTCGGCTCGTAACATAAAAATAGATCTGCCCCCATTTACCTTAGTAGGAGCAACGACTAGAGCAGGTGATTTATCTAGTCCTTTACGCGATCGATTTGGAATTGTTGCTAAACTTAAATTCTATACAGAAGAAGAATTAAGTTTAATTATTAAAAGAACAAGTCGAGTCCTCCAAATGCCAATTAGTGATGAAGCGGCTTTAGAATTAGCAAGAAGAAGTAGGGGGACTCCTCGTATTGCTAACCGTCTTTTTAAAAGAGTTAGAGACTTTGCTTTAGTTGATAAGAAAGAAGAGATTGACTTAGAGGTAATGAATAAAGCTTTAGACCGCTTAAAGGTCGATAAACAAGGGCTTGATGAGACAGACTATCAATTACTAAAAGCAATTATTGAAAGATTTAATGGCGGACCTGTCGGAGTTGAAGCTTTAGCATCATCAATTGGTGAAGAGGTATCTACGATTGAAGATGTTATAGAACCATACCTATTACAAGAAGGTTATTTGAAAAGAACAAGTAGGGGAAGAATGGTTACCCCTAAAGCTTATAAACATTTAGGTATTTCTTATCAAGATGGTTTGTTTAGCTTTGGGGAAGATTTATAGGAGGTAAGTTATGACAACAGATGATTTTGATTATTATTTGCCAGAAGAGTTGATTGCCCAAACTCCAATTAAAGAAAGAGATGCTTCAAGGTTAATGATTGTTGACCGCAAAACAGGGGATATTACACATAAACATTTTTATGATATTATCGATTACTTAAATGAAGGAGATGCCTTAGTATTAAATAATACAAAAGTTTTGCCAGCTAGATTAATTGGTGAAAAAGAAAAAACCAAAGCTGTAATAGAGGTTTTATTATTAAAAGATCAAGGTAATAATATGTGGGAATGTTTAGTAAAACCTGCTAGACGTATTCATGTTGGAGAGGCAATTACCTTTGGTGATGGTAGTTTAGTTTTTCTATGTAAAGAGAAAAAAGATGAAGGTATATGTGTTTTTGAAGCTAAGTATGAAGGAATATTCTATGAAATATTAGATAAACTTGGTTCGATGCCATTACCGCCATATATTCATGAAAAACTAAGTGATAAAGATCGTTATCAAACTGTTTATGCAAAAGAAATAGGAAGTGCCGCTGCCCCAACTGCAGGGCTTCATTTTACGCAAGAATTACTAGATAAAATTTCTGCTAAAGGCATTAAAATAGTTTATTTAACATTACATGTAGGACTAGGTACTTTTCGTCCTGTTAAAGTACAAAATATTAAGGATCATAAAATGCATAGTGAGTTTTATTCTTTAAGTGCAGAAGCTGCTAAAGTCTTAACAGAAACAAGAGCTAGTGGTAAAAGAGTTATCGCGGTTGGAACTACCTCAACTAGAACTCTAGAAACAATTTATCAAAAATATAACTGTTATAAAGCAGCAAGTGGTTTTACTGATATCTTTTTATATCCTGGAATAGAAATAAAAAGTATTGATGGTTTAATTACTAATTTTCATCTTCCTAAATCAACTTTAATTATGCTTGTATCAGCTTTTGCTAGTAAAGATATAATTCTTAATTCTTATAATATAGCAGTTAAAGACAAATATCGTTTCTTCTCTTTTGGGGATGCTATGTTTTTAAAATAATAATTGTATTTTCTTAAAAAAATATGTTATTATATAGAACACTGTCATATTAACTGGAGGTGTTCTATGAGTTATAATGATTTATTTTTAAATTATTCTAATTTGCCTGAACCATTATCTCAAAGTGAATTTAAATATTATTATGAAGAAATGAAAAAAGGCAATAAAAAAGCCCGTGAAAAAATAATTAAACATAATATGCGTTTAGTAATAAGAGAAGTTGTAAGAAAATTTTCATATTTACCATATGATATTGAGGAATTAATATCAGTTGGTTACTTAGGTTTAATAAGAAGTGCTGATTATTTTGATATTAATGGTAATAGTACTTTTTCTAATTATTCAATTAAATGTATAGACTCAGCAATTATAAATTATTTAGTTAAAGAAAAAAAACATTACAATATTCAAAGTTTAGATGCTCCTTATCATCACATTTTAGAATCAGATTCTTCTTTAACTATTGAAGAGGTAATACCTAGTAATGATAAATTGCCTGATGAGTTATATGAGAATAAAGAAAAAACTGAAAATATTCAAACTATTATTGATAGTTTAAAACCAAATCAAAAGTTCATTATAGAAAACTACTATGGTTTTAACAATAGCAAGCCTAAAACTCAACAAGAAATAGCTAAAATGTTAAATATGTCTCAGACTAATGTTTCTAGTTTATTAAAAAGAGGTCTTAAGAAAATAGAACATGATTTAGAGAACAAAGAAAAAGAAAGCAAAGTTTTTAAGAAAAAATATAAACGAAAATAGGTTGAAAAACCTTATTAAATAATATATAATAAGCATATTGGAGGAGTTAGATTATGACAAAAACTGAAACTAAAGAAAAGAAAAATTATCATAATGTAGAAATAAAAATAGAAGGTAAAGAGTGGGAAGACGCTTTAGATAAAGCTTTTAAAGAAAAAGTAAAAAAAGTAAATGTTGATGGATTCCGTAAAGGAAAATGTCCAAGAAATATTTATGAAAAAAAATTTGGAAAAGAATCTTTATACTTAGATGGAGCAGATATAGTATTACAAGATGCTTATACTAAAGCTTTAGAAGAGAATAATTTAGTCCCAGTAATTCAACCTGAGGTAAATATTAAAAGTATTGATGATAAAGCGGTTACTTTTACATTTAAAATTATTACTAAGCCTCTTGTTAAAGTTAATAAATATAAGGGTTTAAATATTGAACCTAATGAGGTTAGCGTTTCTAAAGAAGAAATAGATCATGAAATAGAACATCTTTTAGAACAATATGAAGAACTAGTTGCAAAAGATGAAAATGCTACTATTGAAAATGGTGATGTAGCAATTATTGACTTTGAAGGCTTTAAAGATGGTGTAGCTTTTGAAGGTGGGAAAGGTGAAAATTATTCTTTAGAAATTGGTAGTAATACCTTTATTCCAGGCTTTGAAGAACAATTAATTGGTATGAAAGCTGGAGAAGAAAAAGAAATTAAAGTTATGTTCCCTAATGATTATATGAGTGAAGACTTAAAAGGACAAGAAGCAACATTCAAAGTAAAAGTTCATGAAATTAAAGAAAAGAAACAAAGAGAATTAGATGAAGATTTCTTCTTTGACCTTGGAATAGACGGAGTTAATGATGAAGAAAGCCTTAGAAAAGAAATAGAAACTAATCTAAAAGCACATAAAGAAATGGATGAAGAAAATGCTTATATTGATCGCCTTTTAGATGCTGTAGCAAAAAATGTTGAGGTCGATATTCCAGAAGAAATGGTTAATGAAGAAATAGATAGATTAATGAAAAGAATGGAACAACAACTTGCTATGCAAGGTATTAGTTTAGACTTGTATTATCAAATTTCTAAGAGTGATGAAAAAGATTTAAGAAATCATTTAGAAAAGGATGCTTACCAAAATGTTTTATATCGGTTGATGTTAGAAGAAATTATGAATATGGAAAAAATTGAGGTAAGTAGTGAAGAAGCTATAGAAGAAGCCAAGAAATTAGCAGAAAAATATCAAATGGAGCAAGAGGTTTTCTTAGAACAATTTGGTGGTTTAGATATGGTTCAATATGACTTGGAAATGCGTAAGACAATTGAATTATTAAAAGAAGCCAATAAAGCTAGTAAATAAGACTTGCGATATTAAATAAATTTTGATATAGTGTTAAAGAAAAAAGGAGGGATATTATGGCAAAAGTAGGTAATAGACAAAAAAAGACACTTGTATGTACAGTTTGTAAATCTGAAAATTATCGTGAAGAAAAGAATGTAAGAAATACAACAGAAAGACTTGAAAAAAATAAGTATTGTGCTAAATGTGGCAAACATACACCACATAAAGAGAAGAAATAGGTGTTCTTATGAATAATAATAACACTAATAATTATAATCCATTTTTAAATACATACTATGAAGAATTAATTAGATTTCAGGCTCAAATTAATAATAGTATTGTAGAAAATATATATGTTAAGAAAAATGATAGTAAGACTAAAGTTTATAAAAATACCAAGAGAGGAGGAAGAAGACGTGGTTAATTCTAATGATTTTAAACCAGGTATGACTATTCAATTTGAGGGTGGAGTATACATGATTATTGAAAGTCAACATGTTAAACCTGGTAAAGGAGCAGCGATTGTTAAAGCCAAAATGAAAAACCTAAGAACAGGTTCTATCGTTGAAAAAACCTTCAATGCTGGTGTTAAAGTAGAAACTGCTCATATTTCCAAAAAACCAATGCAATTTTTATATAGTATGGGTGATACTTACTATTTTATGAGTATGTCTGATTATGAACAAATTGAATTAGATAAAAGTGTCATTGGTGATGATACCAAATATCTAAAAGAAAATTTAGAGGTTGAAATAATTTTCTTTGAAGGTGAAATGTTAGGTATGAATTTACCTGATAAAGTTGTTATGAAAGTTGTTAGAACAGAAGATGCTGTTAAAGGCAATACCTCTACTGGAGCGATGAAAAATGCAGAAGTAGAAACAGGTATGACTGTTCAAGTCCCATTATTCATTAAACAAGATGAAGAAATACTTATAAGCACTAAAGATGGTAAATATGTATCACGTGCTTAAAGTGTAAAACAGTAACATTAAGTTATTGTTTTTTCTTTTTGTTCATGATATTATTAAATTGATAAAATATAGAAAGAAGGTATGAAAATGAGCACTAGCATCCGTTTACAAGTAGTTACCTGGGGGGGGGTACTTTAGAAGCTTAAGTACTTTCTTTAATCGTGGAATAAGGACAGGATAGAAGGATTCTGTTCTTTTTTATATATAAGGAAAGTGCGTTTAAAAGCGCCTAAAACAAAAATGATACTAATATAATTAGTATCACGGCAAAAAGAATAAAGCAAAAACTTTAAATTTTAAGTTGTTCCATAGTAGAACCACAGTAAGGACATTCCATTTTGGGAGTGTCTTTCTTTTTAATAAATTTTAAAAATCCAATCTGTTCGTTAACAATAAATTCAGGAACAGGATCTAACTTGCCACACTTCTTACATTTGAAAATATATATTTTTTCATGGTTAAATGAAAGGAGTAAGAGATGAAGAAAATACTTTTAGAAACAAAATTTAGTAAACTTTACATAATAATAGTTGTTATATTAACATTACTAATAGTAGGTGGATATTATTCCTATGCAATGTTTACAGTTAACAAGGAAAAGAGTAATGCTATTAGTATTGTAACGGGAACACTATCATATGATTTAAGTAGTGATGGAGCTATTGGAAATACCCTTAGTGTTAATAGTGGAGAGACTAAAGAGTTTACAGTTACTTTAAGTAATCCTAATAGTAGAATTGCAAGATTTAATTTCTATTATATAGGAGCATTACCTGATGGAGTAAGTGCTGGGTATGTAACAGGAGATGGTTTGAACACTCCACCTTTAGCAACAGGAGTTAATTTGGAAGCAGATGGTAGTGTAGGAGCTAGTAATGTTTATAAGATAAAAGTAACAAATAATTCGGGTAGTAATATAACTATTACCTTAGGAGTAGGGGTAGGACTAGATTATAATGATTTAAGCCTACCAAGTAATGGACATTTATTTGCCGAAATTAGTGACCCAACAATTGCAGAAATGCTTCTTGCAGATAGTGCTAACAATATAAATACAAGTGATAAAGATCAGACCTTTATAACAGGGGCAGGTCCAAATAACTATATCTGGTATAGTGGTAAATTATGGCGTGCTATAAGTGTCAATTCTGATAACACTGTAAAAATTATTACAACTCAAAAACAAACGATGATTCCGTATAATTCAGATGAAGGTATAAATTTCAGTGGTTCTCATGCAGAAAAATGGTTAAATGATGTATCAAATGATGGATTTCTAGGGACTTTAAGAGAAAGAGAAAAATTTATCAAGATGGATAGTATGTGGAATGCTAGTTCTGTTAATGATACATCAGCTTCTTTGCCTACAACTACTCTTGTTACTAATGCCGTTGGACTTATAAATGTTTATGAATATAAAATGACTCTAAATAAAGAAACTAATTACAGTTTTATAAATTCATATGCAGCAACTACGAATTATTATAATACCTCATATGTTTGGTATACAGCATTAAGAGGTAATCTATCATATACAAGTCAAATAGATGAGTTAAACTTATTTCCCGTTATTAATATCTATGGTGATATTAAAGTTGCAGATGGAAATGGTACAGAGAGCGATCCTTACCGTTTAGAAGGAGATAATGATAAGGATTTATCTGGAGTGTTACTTAATACAAGATATAGTGGAGAATATATTAATTTTGGTTTAGGTGCAAATAATTTATATAGAATTGTTAATATAGATGCTGATACAACAAAGATTGTTAGTGATAGTTGTTTAACAAAAATTGGTTCAGATTTCCATGTTGAAAACTTTTTTGGCGATAATTCTATTTATTCTGCTAATTATGGTGTTGGTTTATTCTTAAATAATGATTATCTTAATCCTGATAATGGTTATTTAGCTAGTGATAAAATTGCTATGATTGTTAAGGGAAAATGGTATGTGTTAAGTGAGATGGCTCGAGGTGATAGTTATGAAAAGGCGACCGAAGGAACAGCTATGCAAAATGATAATACGAAAGTAGGGATGCCTCATGTAGGAGAACTCTTAACATATGGTGACAGTTATTGGACAATTACTCCTTATTCGCAGTATTATGTATGGGTACCTGCTAGTAGTGGTTTTTTATCTATAAGGAAAGTGCGTTTAAAAGTCAAAAAGCTATTGACAAACAATTGTTCTAAATGTTAGACTGATTACATCAGGGAGGTATCAATATGGGAGCATATAAAGCATATAAGTTTAGACTATATCCAACAGACAATCAAAAGGAATTAATTCATAAAACTTTTGGTTGTGTTAGATTTGTTTATAACCATTTTTTAGATTATCAAAAGAATAACGGCTTTAAGAAATCCTTTGATTTATGTAAAGATTTAAAAGTACTAAATAACGAGTATGAATTTCTAAAAGAGGTTG
>DVIS01000037.1 GCA_018711135.1 Candidatus Onthousia faecavium | reverse complement strand
TATACTACTTACCCCAATAAATGTAAATTCTTTAAGTGATTGTAATTACTCTATCATTCTATTAAATATCATTGTTTACAAGACTAATTTCCCATCCTAATTAAAACGGGAACTTCGAATTTTATTTAATGACTTATAAAATTATATATATTTCTTGAAAGTCTTGTAGTATAATACTGTAAGTGGTGGTATTATGCGTCATAAAGAGATAGATATTGAATATAATAAGTTAATAGATAAAGTTAATAATAGTACTAATAAAGATAATTTAACGGAAGATAAAGAGACTTTAGATGAGATAAAGTACTATAATAGCTTAAGTTTAGAGTTTAATGACTTAGAAAAAGGCTTAAGTAAAGCTTTGCAATATAAAGAACAAGAACTTGATAATAACATTAGAGATTTAAAAAGAAAGCAAGACTTATTAGCAGGATTTGATCAAGATTTACTAAATATTAAGACAATGTGTTTTAGTATTGATAACTTACGAAAAGATGCTCTTGCTAAAATGGATGATTTAGAAAGTGAACTAGATAAAAGTAAAACGTCATTTAATCTTGCTGTCACAGCTCTTATGATGTTAGGAGGATATGCTGTTTTAAAGAAGCATAAAAGTCTTTTAGGGACCCTTATTAGTACCTATTTAATTAGTAAAGTCCTAGAAGGAGTACTTAAACCTAATAAAAATAGTATTATAAGTACTTATAATGATTATTTAGATAGTCTAACAAACTATCTTGATGATTTAGATAATGCTTTGTTAGGACTTAATAATAATCTTGATAAAATAAATGACTTAGAAGAAGAAATAAAAGAAAAATATAAAGCTTACTTAGAAGAGAGAGAATTTATTAATTTCTTTCAAATGTTAAATGTGGTGAAAGATAACATAAAACAGCAGGTAATTGAAATCGATGCTAGTAAAAATACTCTTGAAGATGATCTAAATAATAGTAAAGTAAAAGTAAAAACAATGGAAGAAGGTTAAGATGAATAATATATATTGTCATAGAGGTTTATATAATAATAATAAAACAATTGAAAATACGATACCTGCTTTTAAAAAGGCCTTGTTAAGAAAATTACCAATTGAATTAGATATTCGTCTTACCAAAGATAATGTAATTGTTGTTTTTCATGACGATACTTTAGAAAGACTAACAAAAGGAAGAAATAAGAAGCAAGTTAGAGAGTTAACTTACCAAGAATTAAGGGTGATAAAGCTATTAGATGAAGATATCTATATTCCTACTTTAAAAGAAGTTTTAAGTCTTATAGAAGGAGAGGTAGCTTTACTAATTGAGATTAAGAAAGTAGATAATTATACTCTGTTATTTAGAGAATTAGATAAATTACTATTAGAATATAATGGTTTAATATCTATAGAAAGCTTTGATCCTTTTCTTTTTTCGAAATTAGCTAAAACATCATTAAATAGATATAAGAAAGGCTTACTTATTACTGATCGCAATAAAGGTTTAAAAAAGTATTTTTATCATTTATTTATATATCATTATTTTATAAAAAAAGCAGATTTAGACTTTTTAGCAGTTCCTAAATCTCTTATTTCTGTTACTGAAAAATCATCAAATTTACCTCTTTTCATTTGGACAGTTAAAACAAAAGAAGAATATTTAAAATATAGTCAAAAAAATTACACCTTAATCTGTGATGAGAGGGCTCTTTAAATTATTCTTTAACAATAACACCCAGCATTCCGACTAAATAAGCACATTGAAAACTATCGACAATAATACCTTTAAGAGAGTAGTTATCAAATCTTGTTAAAGCAATCATAGAGGTTGAAAAATCTACTCCTTTTAAATTTGTCTTAAAAAATTCCGCTTTGTCTAAATTAGTATTTTCAAAACTAATATTTTTAACAATTGGTTCAACAAAACTTGCCTCTTGAAAATTAGAATCTGTTACTAACATATTATTAATTTTTGTCCCCGAAAAATTTATATATCTAGCATTACAATTAATAAAAGAAACATCTCTAATTGCAGCATCAATAAAAGTTGTCCCAATTAATTTACAATTATTAAAGGTAACCCGATTAATAAATTTTTTATCAAAAGATTGATTAGAAAGATCACAGTTTTCAAAGATAACATCCAATAAATCAATGTCTTGTAATTTAATATTATTAAAATCTATCTTTTTAAAGATACAGCTATCAAAAGTAAGCTCAGAAATTAGGAGCTCTTTTTCAGGTGTTATACTTATCATAACATTAGAAAATTCTTCATCTTCTAAACAGTCATCAAAGCTTTTTTCTTCATAAGTCATTATTTTAGGTTTATTTACTTTCATAGTTTTTCCTTTCTTTAAAAAAATATCCAATTAGGCCAATAACATGATATCATATACTATTGGCCCCTCAAAGATAATTATACTAATAAATAGTGTTGCTATGAGTATTAAAAGTTTAATAATTATAGAAATTAAGCCTTGTCTAAATTATAACACTATTAAAGAATAAACAGTAACTAATTTATTACTACTTGGCACTTAGTTTTACTTACATAAAGACTCATCATACCTTAAGGTATCACTACCAAATATATATTTATTATTACATATTAAAAGGCTATAGTTAGTATTTTCATACATTCTTTCTTCACTAGGACTATAAAGAGTATAATCAGTAGTTGCTTCTTTTTTTCCATAATTTATCTTAACAATATTTTCATAGTGACTAGCAAAATAGTCAGGTGTAAAGTGATTATATCTAAAAATATCTAAGATAGTGTAGTAGTGAGCACCATCAACAATGGTAACATCACTTATATTATAAGTATATATATTTTGATAAATATTAACTAATCCAGAATTATCACTCTTATAACTAATTCTATTAGGACCTGTTTTATAATTATCCCAAAATTCATCATCTTCTAAAGCTCTTTTATATCTATTACCTTTATAAAGAGTTAATTCTATAGTTTGAAAAACTCCTTCCTTCACTTTATCTAGTTTTAATGTAAAGTCACCTTTCTCATAATAGTAAAAAGTAGTTATATCACTATAAATATTTTTCTCACATTGCTTTAAAAAATCATTGATAATATTAAGACTATTTTTACTATGATAACTATTAATTACAATTTTTTCATTATCATCATTCGCTTCATAATCGTCGATTTTCTCATCTACTTTAGAAAAAAGTGGTATATCAATCGTATAACCTAATTTAGTTTGATAAGTCCTTTTAAAAGGTAAAAAATAGAGTAGGGCGCTAATAGATATTATTACTCCTAAAATTATAATAACAATAAATATTTTTTTCATTAATATATCTCCTCAACATCATTATATACTTAAAGATAAGAAAAAACTAGATATTTCTATCTAGAAAGAAAGCTTATTAATAAACTCATTACAATCATCATCTACTAAGATGCTTTTATCTTTAGAACTAAACCTAATTGCTTAGGATTTACTCTTATTAAAGTAGTATTTTCAAAATGTGCTGTCATCTCTAAGTAGTTTAAACCACCATAATATTCATTTTCACTTTATCAATCATTTCTTTCGCATTATAAGAAGTTTCAGCGATTGTTAGCAATCTTTTAATATAAGCAATTTTTACTTTTACTGCATTAATATCTTCTGGTATGTAATGTGATGTTAATATGAGATTATAATTTTTATCTAAATATCCTTCTAATGTTTCAATCATCGTAGCAGCAAGATTTCTTCCTGCAATAATAAAGTGGCAATTACTACCTAACATATGGGTGTAGACTACATTTATTTCTGGTATTTCAATATCGTAAGCTTCAGCTGTTGGAATGATATTTAACTTAATATCAGCTAGAGTAATAGTCCCTTCATTAATATAATCGGTAACATTATGAATGTTCTTATCGAATGATTCCCCAAAAGCTTTTGTAAAACCATCGACAAGGTTCTTACCACCATTATGACCATATTCCTCTGCTTTAGTAGTAGCATATTTTTTAGCATTATCTAAAAATGTTCCTCCAGCCATATGATATGATAGTAAGATAACATCTGCTTTTACATTAAGACTTGATATATATTCTTCTAATTCTTTATTTTTATCATAAAAAGTAGGGGGATCAATAATTGCAATTTTATTATCTTTTTCTAACAAGATAACTTGATCATCAATATAGTCAACAGTGTTATAATTATAAACTTTAATCTTTCCAAAGTCATATAACAAAATATATCCTTTTTCTAAATTAATTTTTTCACTTTTCATTTTAATTTGGGCCAATATTTTTGCCAAGATATGTGCACTTTTTCTTTGACAAATTAAGTTTATTCTAAATTTAATATTTTGGGAAGAATGCACTTTTTAGTGCTATACTTACTTTTAGGAATGTATTTATTTATAAATTTATTCAAGTTCATATTGTATTTCTTCAGCACCCTTAATTTGTTCTTTTAAATTTCATTTTTCCTTTACTTAGTAATTGTATTATTAATATCAAAATAAAAACTAGGCCTAAACCTAGTTGATAATCAAAACTGGTAGCGAGAGGGGGATTCGAACCCTCGACCTTTCGGGTATGAAAAAAAAGCTCTAATTAGTAATATGATGTAAAATATCAAAAAAGCCTTTATTTTTAAGGCTTTTTATTATTTGTAAAATTTGAGTAAGTTTGAATAGATTTGATTAAATATAAGTAAATTTGAATTATTTTTTATAAAAAATAACTAAAATATAACTACAAATTTTTTATAGATATTTAATCAATAAATTGTAATTTGTATTACTTTTTAAATACTTTTAAAACGAAACCTAATCCCAAACCAATCATAGCAAATACATATCCTAACATAAAATTATCAAAAACAATTCCTAATGTATTTCCTATAATAAATCCTCCGATAATTAACCATTCTATTTTATCATCATTATCATTTTCTATTTCAATGCCAAGTGCGTTATCAATAGAAAACTCTAATAAAACTGCTAATTTTTTTAAACTATCAATATCAGGAATGGTTTCTCCTGATTCCCATTTAGATATGGTTTGTCTAACAACATTCAACTTAACACTTAACTCTTCTTGAGAAAGTCCTTTATTCTTTCTTAAAGTTTTTAAATTATCTTTTAACAAAAAATTCCTCCTTTCGTTAATTTTATTCTATGATAAAAAACACATTGCTACAAGCAATGCATTTTAACATTTCTACAAATTGTGATTTTTCATTACAATTCGAACCGGATAACATTATCGTTATCTTTTCATCACAATATTATTTATCCACATCATAAAACAAATATTTATCTGGTATCGTTATGAAATCATTTTCATTTTTACTGAAATGATGATCTTCTCCTTTGACTATTTCAAGTTTTACGGTATCATTTACTAATAAACTTAGTAATTCAGTAAATTTAATTGATTGATCATATTCTCCATAAATGAGCGTCATTTTTTCACCATTAAATGACAT
>DVIS01000036.1 GCA_018711135.1 Candidatus Onthousia faecavium | reverse complement strand
CAAGTGATAATGTAAGACAAGCATGTAATGGAGGAGAATGTTTAAGCCATGCTTTAAGTGAGACAGCAGGATGGTATAGTGATGCACAGAATATGATTAGTGCTACTTACCCATGGTTTTTGCGCGGCGGTTTCTATTTCAATGGGACTAATGCTGGGGTGTTCCGCTTCGGCGCTGCCACCGAGCTCGGTGGTGCTGGCAGTGACGGTTCGTTCCGCCTCGTGATGAGTCCTAATAAGTAAAGATGTATACAAATAAGATTTAGAACAGGCACAGAAATAATAAGTACTAAACCATTAAAAAGTTAAGAAACGTTTGTAATAAGTGTTTTTAGAGATACTGTAACTTTCTTAAGTACAAATACAATAGTAGTTTTATTAAATAATAATTATTTGAATACAGAAACAAGAATAGGATTACTAAGAACAGGTGGAGATGGCACTTCACCTTGGCCTTAGCATAAATTTTAAATACTCTTAAGAAACGACAAATAATTCGTTTCTTTTTTTGTATAGTGATAATGGTGGTAGAAATGAAAGTCTATGTCGATTTGGTTTTCTTTATTAATTTCATGTTTGATTTACTTCTTTTAATGTCAGTAAGTATTGAATGCAAAGTATTTTCTAAAAAAAGATTTTTATTCCTAGGCTCCTTTCTTGGCAGTCTTAGTACCTTTCTTTTATTTCTACCTCTAAACAATATATCATTATTCTTAATTAAAATAATTGTCAGTATCATTATGCTCTTTGCTACCTTTAAAATTACCTCAAAGTCATTATTTTTAACCCTTATCAAAAGCCTATATGGTAACAGTATTATTCTAGGTGGACTAATTTACTTTCTTAATAACCAGTTTAGTTATAAACAAGTAGGGTTTATCTTTGTTCACGATGGAACAAGTATTAACCTAATCTTAATACTTATCGCTTCCCCAATAGTCTTTTATCTTTATCATAAATCATTTTTAAAAGAAAAAGTGAAGCGTAATTTATTACATAAAGTGATAATAAAATATAATGATATTAATATTGAAACTCTTGGTTACTTAGATACAGGTAATACTGTTAAAGATCCTTATAAGAAAAGACCTATTATCATTATTAATAATAAAGACTTAGTACTTGATCAGGAAAAAGTAATTCTCGTGCCTTATAAAACTCTAGATAATACGGGTTTATTAAAATGTATCGAGATTAGAGAGTTGATAGTAGATGATAAATTACTTACTAATAAATACTTGCTAGGAATTAGTCCTATTGAGATAGAAATAAAGGGAGCAAAGTGTATATTACCTAATTTAATAGAGGAGGAACTAAAATGATTAGTCTTTTATACTTAATAGCATTTTTATTTGATCGTAGTTTTAGTATTTTTTATGTAGGCAGTAGTGATACATTACCAGAACCATTATCTAAGGAAGAAGAAGAAGCTTACTTAGTTATGGCTACGGATGGAGATATTCATGCGAGAGATAAACTAATTGAACATAATCTTAGACTAGTTGTCTTTCTAGCTAAAAAATATGAAAATACAGGAGTTGACTTAGAAGACTTAGTTAGTATTGGAACTATTGGCTTGATTAAAGGGATAAATACTTTTAAAACTGATAAAAATATTAAACTAGCTACTTATGCTTCTAGATGTATTGATAATGAGATTTTAATGTACTTAAGAAAAATTAAAAAATCAAAAACTGAGGTTAGTATCGATGCCTCCTTAAGTTTAGATGCGGAAGGTAATGAATTACATCTTGAAGATATTTTAGGAACAGAAGGTGATATTGTAACTAAAAATATTGAAGAAGAAACAGATAAAAAACTAATGCTTGATGAGGTGATGAGATTAAATCCAAGAGATAGAGATATTATTATTCTTCGTTATGGGTTGATGGGACATAATGAACTAACCCAGAAAGAGGTAGCAGATTTATTAGGAATAAGTCAGTCTTATATATCTAGAATTGAAAAGAAAGTAATAAGACGGCTTAAAAATATTATTAAATATACATAGGAGGAGAAAGTGAAAACAGATAAAGATTATTTATTAAAGATTAGATATTTATATAAATTAAGACTTAAAAATATGGGACTTAATGAGATAAATACAAATATTAAATTTAATAATAAAGATAGCTATAGATATTTTGTTTAGCTATCTTTTAAATGTTGCACTGAGTAGAAAATTAATATATACTAAAGATAATTAGAGGAGGTAATCATTATGAAAACAATTTCTATTTTAGCATTACATCTTGGATATGGAGGAATTGAAAAAGCTATTACCTCTTTAGTTAATTCTTTAGTTAAAACTAATAACTATAACGTTGAAATAATTTCTATTTATCAAATATATGATGAACCAGTCTTTTCATTGGATGAAAAGGTTAAAGTAAGATACTTGTTAGATAAAAAGTTAAATCCCAATAGGGAAGAATGGAAGAGAGCTTTACAAAGGTTAGAACCAATTAATTTTGCTAAAGAGTCATTAAAAAGTGTTAAGATTTTATATAAAAGAAAAAAGGAAATAGTTAAATACTTAAAAGAATCTAAAGCTGATATTGTTATTTCTACTAGGACAACTTTAAATGAGTGGTTAGGAGAATATGGGGATGATAATATAATTAAAATTGGCTGGGAACATAATCACCATCATAATAATATGAAATATGCTACTGATGTTATAAGAAGCGCTAAAAAGTTAGATTATTTAGTTTTAGTATCTAAAGACTTATATAGATTCTATAATCGGAAAATGCTTAATTATAAGTGTAAGTGTGTTTATATTCCTAATTCAATAGATAATATTCCTAAGAGAATGAGTAAACTTATCTATAAAAATCTAATTACGGTAGGTAGACTAGCTAAAGAAAAAGGTTATCTTGATTTACTAAAAATATATAAAGACTTAAAAGATAGACATTGTGATTGGCATTTAGATATTGTAGGGGATGGAGATGAAAGAAAGAGTTTAGAAGAATTTATTAAAAATAATAATTTAGAAAGTGATGTAACTCTTCATGGGTTTAAAAATAGTGATGAAATAGAGAAGCTAATGCAAAAATCTAGTATTTATGTTATGAGTAGCTATACAGAAAGTTTTGGGATTGTCTTATTAGAAGCGATGAGTAATGGTCTTCCATGTGTTGCATTTGATTCTGCTGAAGGAGCAAGAGAGATAATAACATCAGGAAGAGATGGTTATTTAATTAGACATAGAAATTATGAAGCGATGGAGAAAAAATTGTTAGACTTAATGAAAAATGAAGATAAAAGAAAAGAATTAGGGAAAAATGGAAGGAGTAAAGTTAAGAACTTTAGTTCAGATAATATTGTTTTAAAATGGGAGAAAATTATAGAAAAAAGGTGATAAAGATGAAAAGAGTAATGTTTGTGGCAAGTACAGGAGGACATTTAAGTGAATTGTTGACACTTGAAAGTGTTATGAAGACTTATGAATATTCGTTAATTACAGAAAATACGAAAGCTAATAAGACTTTGAAAAAGAAATATAAAAATGTGGGTTACCTTTTATTTGGAACTAAAGATCATAAATTAACCTATCCCTTTAAATTATTTATTAACTGTTTTATTAGTCTTTACTATTACTTTAAATATCATCCTGATTATATTGTTACAACAGGTGCTCATACAGCAGGACCAATATGCTCAATTGGGAGAATATTTGGTAGTAAAGTAATATATATAGAGTCTTTTGCTAATATTACAACGAAAACAATTACAGGAAGACTTTTCTACAAATTTCATATCGCTAATTTATTTATTGTTCAGTGGCCTAGTATGAAAAAATTATATCCAAAAGCTACTTATGGGGGAAGGTGTTTTTAATGATATTTGTTACTTTAGGTACTCAAGATAAGAGCTTTGAGAGGTTGTTAAAAGCGATTGATAGAGCGATAGATGATGGGACAATTAAAGATAAAGTTGTTGTTCAAGCAGGTTTTACTAAGTATAAGAGTAAGAATATGGAAATATTTAGTGAGGTTTCAAAAGATGAGTTTGATAAGTACTTAAAAGAAGCTAAGTTAGTTATTACTCATGGAGGAGTAGGTAGTATTGTAGGAGCTTTAAAGTATCATAAAAAAGTTATTGCTGCTCCACGTCTTGCTAAATATAAGGAACATACTAATGATCATCAGAAACAGATAATAGATGAATTTACTAAAGAAGGTTATATTATTCCGTTAAAAGACTTTACAAAGATTGATAAAGTAATTAAGAAAGCGGAAAGCTTTAAACCTAAAGAGTATAAAAGTGGTCAAGAAGAGTTTAAAAAATTAATTAGTGATTATATAGATAAAGAAGATCATATAAGTTGGTATAATAGAGATAAAAAAGTTATTTTAACAGCATTAATTAATCTATTAGTATTTTCTATTTTAGGAATATTTGATGTGAATATTTATTTAGCTTTTACGATTAGTTATATCTTATCTTGTTTATTGCTTTATCTTTTGAAGAATAAAAAGTTAAATAGTCCTTTAACGGTTATTGTATGTTTTTATTTGATTGAAGGGCTTTCTCTTTTGCTATTAGTAACTAATTTACATTTAAGTTTTATTCTTGCTAAAACTTTGATTAACTTTATGGTAGTTATTATTTACCATTTTCTAGATAAGAGAAATTAATGGTGGTGTTGATGCTATTTTCGTGTTAAAATTATAATAGTGAGGAAGTGTAAATATGAAAGAATCTCTAAAGAAAAATAAAATGATTATAATCATAAGTATTCTAATATTAGTAGTTCTTTTAATAGGAGTAACTTTTGCTTACTTAGTTACAACTTTAACAGGAGAGAAAGAATATATAGTTAGAGCTGGTAGTTTAAATTTAATTTTAACAGAAAATAATGAAATAACTTTAGAAGGACAAATACCACAAGAAGATAGTGTAGGTATGGCTCAAGATGGTTTCACTTTTAGCATTGAAAATAAAGGGGATATTGAGACAGAATATACAGTTTACTTAGATGATATTGAATTATCTTCAGGTGAGACGAGAATGCCTGATAGCGCTTTAAGATATAGCTTAGAGAAGAATGAGGTTGTTGGGAATGCGAAAGATTTAACTACTATGGGAGTAAATCCTAATAGAGTAGTTGATAGTGATTCATTACCTGTAGATGGTAAAAATACTTATACTTTAAGAATTTGGATTGACTATGATGCGACGACAGAGGAAGCAAGTGGTAAAGTCTTTAAAGCTAAACTTAGAATAGAAGCATCCCAAGTAAGAGGTGAACCTGTAGCAGATGTACTACTTGCAGGAGTAGGAGAAAATGGAGCGATAAATACAACAGATCCAGATCAAACATTTATAACAGGAACAGATCCAAATAACTATATTTGGTATAGTGGTAAATTATGGAGAGCCGTATCAATAGATACAAGTGATAATAGTGTTAAATTGGTGACACAATGGAATATAAGTTCAATTACTTACTCAAGTGGTAGTACAGCATTTGAAGGTAGTTATATTGAAGAGTGGTTAAATGATACAAGTGTAGATGGTTTCTTAGGTAATTTAAGAGATTATGAGAATTTTATTAAGTTAGATAGTGTGTGGAATGCAACAGAGACAGCTGCTACAACAAAGCCAGCAGAGACAACAATGGTAACAGCTCCAGTTGGATTATTAAATATTTACGAATATACCATGAGTTATAGTGGAACAACCAATTCTAATGGATATTTAAATAATGGCCTTGAATGGTGGAGTATCACTCCTTCTTCTTCGTCTTACGTTCGGTTTGTGCTCAACTACGGTAGCACTAGCAGCTATAGTCCTTCGGGTGCGAAAGGTGTCCGGCCATCCATAAATCTAAAATCTAACGTTCGTATTGTAGATGGAGATGGAACAATAGATAACCCCTATCGATTAAACGGTGATAATGAAAAAGACCTTTCAGGAACATTGTTAAACACAAGATATAGTGGAGAATATATAAGGTTTGGAACAGGTGAAAATAATCTATATCGAATAGTGAGTCATGAAAATGGTACAGGTACAAAGATAACAAGTGCAGAACCACTAAAAAGTTCAGGAACGTTTGTAACAAGCACTTTTGGTAGTAATACAACTTTTTCAAGTGATATTACAATAGGAGCATTTTTGAATAATGATTATTTGAATACAAGTAATGGATATTTGACAGATGAAGATATAGCAATGATAGAAGATAGTACAACATGGTATTTGGGAACGGTAGGTAGTGGAGTAAGTTATAAATTAGCAAAGTATACAAATACAACAGACAACATTCTAACATCAAGTGTAACGACAGCGAAAGTAGGACTTTTGAGAATGGGAGAATTAATGGCAGGACAATTTGAGAGGTATGCGGTTAAAGGTGGAAGCTCTGTGACAGGATTAACAACTAATTACTGGACGTTAACACCATATACTTCGTCACACGTGCGTCACGTCTACCTTAATGGCGGTGCGAGCTTCAGCCCCCCGTCTAATGCTAACGGGGTGCGTCCGTCAATAAATCTAAAATCTAACGTCATTATCACTGGGGGAGATGGGACCCTTCAGAATCCTTTCACCCTTGCCTTACAATAAAACGATAGAACACCTTATTTTAGGTTGTTCTTTTTATTTGACACAATTTTGTGTAAAGTGTATTATTTGTCGCAAAAAATATGAGTGTATTAGTTTACATTTTTTAATATTTTCGTTAGTATATAATTAAGCAGTGGTAGAATGTGGTGAAAAGTGGGGGGATAAATATGTTTATGGGAGAATTTCATCATTCTATTGATGAAAAAGGACGTCTAATAATTCCAGCTAAGTATCGAGAAATACTTGGTGAATCCTTTGTTATAACAAGGGGTATTGAACACTGTTTGTATGTTTATCCTACTGAGTCTTTTCAAAACATTGTTTCAAAACTTGAAAGTTTGCCATTTACCAAAAAAGATGCGAGAAGCTTTAATCGTTTCTTTATGTCTGGTGCTACTGCCATAGAGTTTGATAAACAAGGAAGAATAAATATTCCTAGTCCCTTAATAAATTATGCTAATTTAACTAAAAACTGTGTTATAATTGGTACTATTGATAGATTAGAAATATGGGATGAAGAAGCCTTCCAAGAGTTTATGAATTCTGCTACAAAAGATTTGTCAGATATTGCTGAAGGCCTATTTGAGGAGAAGATATAATGCATGAATCAGTTTTACTTAATGAAGTGATAGATGCTCTTAATTTAAAAGAAGATAGTATCGTTGTTGATATGACCTTAGGCTTTGCTGGACATAGTAGTGAAATATTAAAAAGAATTAAAAAGGGGCGACTAATCGCCTTTGATCAAGATGAAGAAGCCCTAAAATACAGTAGAGAAAAACTTAAAAAAATTGGGAATAACTTTGACATTATTGATTCTAACTTTGTATATTTAAAAGAAAACTTAGAAAAATTAAATATTAGTGGGGTAGATGCTATTCTTTATGATTTAGGGGTATCTAGTCCGCAACTTGATGAAGATTATCGGGGATTTAGTTATCATCAAGATGCTCCTTTAGATATGAGAATGGATCAAGATAATCCTTTAACTGCTGGAATTATTGTTAATACTTATAGTTATCAAGACTTAAAGAAGATTTTTAAAGACTATGGAGAAAGTAAATTTGCAAGTAATATAGCTTTATCTATAGTTAAATATCGAGAAACTAAAGAAATTAAGACTACCTTAGAACTTGTAGATATTATTAAGAGTGCTGTTCCTTATAAAGAAAAAATAAAAAAACATCCGGCTAAACAGATATTTCAAGCTTTAAGAATAGAGGTTAATAAAGAATTAGAGGTCTTAGAAAAATCTTTAGATGATGCTTTGTCGTTACTAAATGTAGGAGGAAGGATTGCGGTTATTACCTTTCAATCTTTAGAAGATAAAATTGTAAAAAATAAGTTTAGATGTGTTAGTGAAATTGATCAAATATCAAGAGGATTACCTAATGTTCCTAAAGATAAATTACCTGACTTTAAATTAATTACTAAAAAGGGAATTAAACCTAGTCAAAAAGAATTAGAACAAAATAGACGTGCTCATAGTGCTACACTTAGAGTTATAGAAAAAGTAAAATAAAAAGAGGAGGATTAAGATGAAAAGAACTGTTAAAAAAAGAGTTAAGTTAAGTAAATTTGAACGTTTAATCTATACTTTTGCGATTGTTTTAGCAGTTAGTGCTCCTCTTACAATCGTCTTCTCTAAAGCGACACTAGCTAAAATTAATTTCGAGGTTGAGAAACAGAAAAAAGAAATAACAGAACAAACTAAAACTAATGAAAGTTTATCAATGAAAATAAATGAACTTGCATCTTTAGATAAAATAGAAGAGGTTGCGAAAGAGCAAGGTTTGAGCTATAATAATGATAATATAAAAAATATCGATGAGTAGGATGTGGTATTTTGAAGAAGAAAAAGAGAACAAGTAATAATATTAGATATAGTAAGATAGTTACCGCTGTTGCTCTTTTTTTGTTTGCAGTGATGATTGCAAGACTCGCACAACTTGCTCTTGCGACGGAAATAGATGATACAAATTTACAAGCTTTAGCAAAACAAAGAACGACCAAAACAGATATAATTCAAGCAGAACGAGGAACGATTTATAGTGCTGATAATGAGGTATTAGCGCAGAATGTATCATCATATAAACTAATTGCTTATTTAGATGAATCTAGAACAACAGATCCTGATAATCCAAAACATGTTGTAAATAAAGAAGAAACAGCTAGTAAACTTGCACCTATTTTGGGAATAAGTGAAGAAGAAATACTAGGATATTTGTCAAAAGAAGGTATTTATCAAACAGAATTTGGTAGTGCTGGTAAAGGTTTAACAGAGCTTACAAAAGAGAAAATTGAAGAGTTAAATTTACCAGGGATAGATTTTATTGAAAGTTATAAAAGATACTACCCAAAAGGGGACTTTGCTTCTTATGTTTTAGGATATGCGAAAGATGATATAACTACTAATGAAGAGGGAGAAGAAGAGACAACTATAAAAGGGGAAATGGGAATTGAAAAGTATTATGACTCTACCTTAAAAGGAGAAGATGGTTATACTACTTATCAAAAAGATTTACGTGGTTATAAAATAGCTGGAACTAATGAAATAAGTAAAGATGCAAGTGATGGGAAAGATATTTATTTAACGATTAATAGTAGTATACAATTTTTTGTAGAACAAGCTTTAAATGAGGCAGAAGAAAACTATAATTATGAATGGTTTACGATTATGATTGCTGATGCTTCTACAGGGGCTATTCTTGCTTCTAGTACCTCACCATCTTTTGATCCTAATGTTAGAGATATTACTAATTATTTAGACCTTAATGTCGCATCTCCTTATGAACCAGGATCTACGATGAAAATATTTACTTATATGGCAGCGATGGAGCAAGGTACCTATGATGGCAATGAAACCTATCATTCTGGGGTTTATGTGACTAGTGATGGCACAGAAATAGGAGACTGGAATCGAGCTGGTTGGGGTGATATTACCTTTGATCGTGGTTTTGCTTTATCTAGTAATGTTGGAGTTATTAACTTAATTGATCGACATCTTTCTGCTGATATTTTAAGAAGCTACTTTAAAAAATTAGGGTTTGGTAAAAAAACAGGAATTGAGTTACCTAATGAAGCAAAGGGAAAGATTGGCTTTAAATATGAAACAGAAATCTTTAATGCTGGGTTTGGTCAAGGTATAACGACAACTCCTGTCCAAAATATTCAAGCGTTAACCTCGTTAACTAATGGTGGTGTCATGTTAAAACCATACTTAGTTGAAAAAATTGTTGATCCTGATACGGGAGAGATAGTTTATGAAGGTAAAAGAACTGAGGTTGATACTGTAGCTAGTGAGACTACGGTTAATAAAATTAAAGACTTAATGTGGGAGACAGTTAATACCTCTGGAATGACTGGTACAGGATATCGTCTTGAAGGTTATGATTTGATTGGAAAAACTGGGACAGCGCAAATAGCATCTGAGGATGGTAGTGGTTATTTAACAGGCGCTAGTGATATTATTTCTTCTTTTGCAGGAATATATCCTAAGGATGATCCTAAAGTTATTATTTATGCATCTGTTAAAAGACCAGAAGGAGGTAACCAAAAAGTTATTTGGCAAGCGATAAAAGATATTGTCGTTAATATTAGTAAATATTATGGGACTGATCCTGAAACGGCTAGTACTTTAGAGATTACAGAATATGAATTAACAAGTTACCAAAATGAAACTGTTACAACGGCTAAAAGTGAACTTGAGAGTATGGGACTTAATGTTACTGTTATTGGTAGTGGTGATAAAGTTATAAATCAATATCCTAATAAAGGAGAGATGATAACAGCAGGTACAAAAGTGTTTTTAATAACAAATGGTGATAATCTTTTGATTCCTAATGTAGTAGGACTTTCTAGTAAACAAGCGGAAGATATACTGCGTCTTTTAGGTCTTAGTGTTAAATTAGAAGGTAATGGTTATGTTACGGCACAAAGTCTTGCGGAAGGAACGCCAGTTACAAAGGGAACAGAAATAACGTTAAATTTAGCACCGAAATTTTAGTGAAAAGACTGTCAATTATGATAGCCTTTTCTTTTTCTTGAAAGCAAAAAAAGATTGACAAACGTTTGTTCACAATGATAAACTGAGGGCAGTGAATTAATATTAATAAAAAATACTCTTGGTTTTCAAGATATTTTAGTCTATAATAAGAAAAGAGAAAGGACTGGTATTATGATTATAAAACCTAAAGGTACTGTAGATATAATAGATGAAGAGGCAAGAATTTGGAAATACGTTGAAGAACTTATTGATTCAATGATGGAAAAATATAATTATAATTACATTAGAACACCAATATTTGAAGCAAGTGAACTATTCCATCGAGGAATTGGTAATACCTCTGATATCGTAACGAAAGAAACTTATGACTTTAAAGATAGAGGCGATAGAAGCCTTACTTTAAGACCAGAAGGAACAGCTGGCGTTGTTAGAAGCTTTATTGAGAATAAAATGTATGGAACGCATAATTTGCCGGTAAAAGTATATTATAATGGGACAATGTATCGATATGAAAGACCTCAGTTAGGTAGAAATAGAGAATTAACCCAGTTTGGGGTAGAGGTTTTAGGAAGCCGCGATCCGATGATGGATGCTGAGGTTATTTCCCTTAGTTATAACCTTATGAAAATGTTGGGTTTAAATGATGTTGTTATCCATATAAATAGTTTAGGAGATAAAGAGTCTCGTGATAATTATCGTGAAGCCTTAAAAAATTACTTTGAACCATACTTAGATCAACTATGTGAAGATTGTAAAAATAGATTTCATAAGAATCCTTTAAGAATTATCGATTGTAAAGTTGATAGTTCTAAAGAGTTCTTTAAAAAAGCTCCTAGTATTTTGGATTATTTAAATAAAGAAAGTAAGGATTATTTAGATAAAGTTTTAGAATATCTTGATATCTTAGAGGTAAAATATGTGGTTGATGATAAAATAGTAAGAGGACTTGATTATTACAATCATACTGTCTTTGAAATAATGGGTGAAGATGGAAAACTAGCCTTAGGAGCGGGAGGACGCTATGATAATTTAGTGAAAGATTTAGGTGGACCTGATACTCCTTGTGTTGGTTTTGCGATGGGGTTAGATCGTTTAGTACTTACTTTAAGGGAAAGAGATATTAAACTACCTTTAAAAGATAATGCTGAAATATTTGTTATGTATATTAACGAAGAAGAAAAAAAATATGCAATCTATATTGCTAATGAACTTAGAATGGCTGGTTTTCGAGTTGAAACTGAATATACAGCTAGAAATTTAAAAAGTCAGTTTAAACGTGCTGATTACTTTAATAGTAGTTACTTAATCATACTAAATAGTGATGATTTAAATGAAGGTTTAGTAACAATTAAAAATAATAAAACTAAAGAAGAAGAAAAGATAATGCTTGAATACTTAATTTATTATTTTGATGAACATTTAGATGATGATGAACATAGTGAAAGTGAGGAAAATCATGAGTAAAATATTTTTTGATAAACTAAATAATTATTTTGATCAGACCATTGAGATTAGTGGCTTTGTAGAGAATATTAGAAATTTACAATGGGTCCAATTTTTAGTTATAAGAGACTCTAAAGGTAAAGTTCAAGTAACGATTGAAAAAAGTGCAGAAGAAAATAAAGACTTAGTAGAAATAGTTAATAACTTGTCTTTAGAAAGTACTGTAAAAATAACTGGAGTTTTAAAAGAAAATCCTAAAGTAAAATTAAATGGCATGGAATTAATTCCTACTAAAATAGAGGTTACTAGTACTAGTGCGTTGGAACTACCTATTAATATCCATGATCTTAAGGCACAACTTATTGATCAACGTCTTGACTATCGTTTCTTAGACTTACGTAATGAATATAATGGAACTATCTTTAAAATTCAAAGTGATTTAGTTAAAGCTCTACGTGAAGAGTTATATGCGAAAGATTTTAGGGAGATTCACACTCCGAAATTAATTGGTACGGCTAGTGAAAGTGGAGCTGAGGTGTTTGAAATTAAATATTTTGATCGAAAAGCTTATTTAGCACAGTCTCCTCAATTTTATAAACAAATGGCTTTAGCAAGTGGTTTTGATCGGGTTTTTGAGGTAGGACCTGTTTTTAGAGCAGAAAACTCTAATACTAATCGTCATGCGACGGAGTTTACTAGTTTTGATATCGAATTTGCTTATATTGACTCTTATGAAGAGGTAATGCAGTTAGAAGAAGAATTATTAACGAAAGCTTTAGCTGTTATTGATGAGAAAAATCATGATAAAATTAAAGAATTATATGGGGTGGAGGTAGTTGTTCCTAATAAGCCTTTTCCAAGGATTAAATTAAATGATTTATACGATATTTTAGAAGAACGTTATGGTTATAAAGTTAGTCCTTTGGAACGCGTTGATACTACTAGTGAAGCTGAACGTCTTGCTTATCGCTATGCCATGGAAGAGTTTAATTCAGAGTTTATCTTCATTACAGATTTTCCAAAAGAAAAACGTGCCTTCTATCATATGCGTAAAAATGATATACCAGAAGGATATGACTTAATTTGGAAGGGAATAGAAATTACTACGGGAGCGCAAAGAGAACATCGTTATGAAATATTAAAACAACAAGCAGAAGAAAAAGGTTTAAGTGATGATGTTAAATTTTATTTAGAATTCTTTAAATATGGTTGTCCGCCTCATGGTGGTTTTGGACTTGGAATTGACCGTTTAACAATGTTATTATTAGGTCTATCTTCCTTAAAAGAATCTATGTTATTATTTAGAGGACCTAATAGATTGGAGCCATAATAATGACAATAACTGATGCTGATAATATAGAAATAAGTAGTAAAAAAATACCCATGGTTGCTACGAACCTTGATAAAATTGAAGATTTAGGTATTGCTAAACCATGTCTTAAAACTTATTTAGAGTTAGATGCTAAGAATATAGAGGTTTTAGATGGTTGTGTTAGTAGAGAAGAAGATTTAGCTTATCTTTCTATTAATTACAATACGCTTAGTCAAGTTAATAAAAATATAGTTAATACAATGGTTGAGTTAGACTTAATCTCTTTAGATACTTTCGATAAGAAAAAAATGACCTTTAAACTAGCGATTACAGGCATAAAAAATAAAAGTGATGAAGATATTTCTAATAAGCTTCTAACACTAGGACAGTTTTTTGCTGATCAGGATGTGTTATATGGGAGAATAAAAGCTCAAGATATTATGAAAGATTTTCTTAGTTATATAAGTTCCTTAGGTTTTACGGAAATTACTTTAGATAATGCTCCTGAAGATATTAAAGAAGAGTATTTTAAACATAGAATCTATGATGAAAGTACAGGAGATTACTTTGTTTCTAAAATATTATTTGATAAGCATAAAGATTTTGTTAAAAGACGTTAATATATTTAGCGTCTTTTAAACCTTGTTAAAATAGAGGGGGGAAAATAATGAATAATCAAGATTTAATTAATGAAGTACGTCGTAAAAACGATATTGTCGATATTATTAGTGAAAAAATTCCTCTTGAAAAACGAGGTAAAAATTATTTTGGAGTTTGTCCCTTTCATGATGATACTAATCCTTCGATGAGTGTATCAAGAGAAAAACAAATTTATACTTGCTTTTCGTGTCATGCGACAGGGAATGTCTTTACCTTTTTAATGGAATATGAACACAAAGATTTTAATCAGGTCCTTCAAGATTTAGCAACTCGTGTTGGTATCACAATTAAAGGCCTTAAAACTAAAAAAATATCTACTAAATATGACGAATGGTATGATATCTATAATCTAGCTAATAAATTTTATCAAAATAATTTGATGAGTAAAGAAGGAGAAGCCGCTAGAATTTATTTAGAAAATAGACATATTGATAAAGATATCATTAAAGAATTTGAACTTGGTTATTCTCTTAGTGGCCATGATGATTTAACTAAACTTTTAACTAAAAAAGGTTACTCCTTAGATCTTTTAAATAAAATTGGTTTAACTGTTAATGATTATGACTTATATCATAATAGACTTATGTTTCCTCTTCATGATTTAACGGGTAAAGTTATTGGTTTTAGTGGGAGAATTATAACTAGTGGTAAGCAAAATAAATATCTCAATACTAAAGAGACAGAACTCTTTAAAAAAGGAAAGTTGCTATATCATTATCATATTGCCAAAGAAAAAGTGAGAGTTGATAAATCAATTATAATTATGGAAGGATTTATGGATATTATTAGAGCTAGTACCATAAACGTTAAAAATACTGTTGCTACTATGGGTACTGCTTTAACTAGCGACCATATTAAAGATATAAAAAGACTATCAACTAATATTTTGCTTTGTTTTGATGGTGATGAAGCAGGAGTTAAGGCAACTTTAGCAGCAGGAGAACTCTTTCAAAAAGAAGGCGTTGATCCAAAAGTAATAACCTTAAAAGATAATGAAGATCCTGATAGTTATATTTTAAAATATGGGGAAGCAGCGTTTAGAGATTTAATTAAAAATGCTATTTATTACAGTGATTTTAAAATAGAAGCGTTGAAAAATAAACATAATATGGCTAGTAGTGAAGAGAAAGCTAATTATATTTATGAAGTTTTAGGAGAGCTTGTAAAGATAAATGATCCAATTAGACGTGAAATTATTTTAAAAGAACTTGCAAAAAACTATGAAATAGGTTATAATACCCTAGAAAAAAGTTTTCAGGACTTACTAACTAAACAGGATTTAAAAAAACCGATAGTTATAAGAGAGAAAACAGCACCTAGAAAAGAAAAAGATAAGTATCAAAAGGCAAGTCTTAGTATTATGTACTATATGTTAAATAAACAAGAAATAATTGATTTAGTAGAAGAAGAGCATTTAGTCTTTCCTACTGAGGCCTTAAGGGCATTAGAAAGTGAAATTGTTTATTTTTATCATACTTATGGCTTTGTTAATGAAGCTGACTTTTATACTTACCTTACGCCTAAAGTAGAGTTAGTTAATCTCTTAGCAGAAATCATTAGTTTAGATTTAAAAAAAGAAATAACTAAAAGTGAATTATTTGATTACTTTAAAGTTATAAGAGAATATAATATAAAACTATCTATCAAAAAATTAGAAGAAAAAATAAAAAATACCCATGATCCATTAGAACAAGTGAAATATGCGGAAGAGATTAGAAAACTAAGAATAGGGGAGAAATAGTAATGGTAGAAGAAATAAAAACAATGGACGAACGTAAAACTAAACTTATTAATTTAGGAAAAAAACAAGGTTTTATTACTTATGAACAGTTAGCAGATGAGTTAAAAGGATTAGATATTGATAGTGATAATCTTGATGATTTATATAATAGTTTAGTAGAAGCTGGAATTGATATTGTTAGTGATGATGGCGCAGATGATGCTAGTGGGGAAGAAATTACTGAAAATACAAAGACTGAAGATCTTACTTTATCAAAAGATATTAAGATAAATGATCCAGTTAGAATGTATTTAAAAGAAATAGGACGTATTCCTTTACTTACTAGTGATGAAGAATTTGAGTATGCAGCAAGAGCTGTAGAAAATGATGAGGATGCTAAACGAATTTTAGCAGAATCAAATCTTCGTCTTGTTGTTTCTATTGCTAAAAGATATGTTGGTAGGGGAATGTTATTCTTAGATCTTATTCAAGAAGGTAATATTGGCCTTATGAAAGCAGTTGAAAAATTTGATCCAACTAAGGGGTATAAATTTTCAACTTATGCGACATGGTGGATAAGACAAGCGATTACAAGAGCAATAGCAGATCAAGCAAGAACAATTAGGGTACCTGTTCATATGGTAGAGACAATTAATAAACTTGCTAGAGTTCAAAGACAACTAACACAAGAGTTGAATAGAGAACCAACTGATGAAGAAATTGCTGCTAAGTTAGAAATTCCAGTGGAAAAGGTTCGTGAAGTATATAAAATAAGTCAAGATCCTGTCGCTTTAGAAACACCAATTGGTGAAGAAGATGATTCTCATTTAGGAGATTTTATTAAAGATGAAAGAACTGTTGGTCCTGAAGAGTATACAACTGAAGAAATGTTAAAAGAAGAGCTTGCTAGTGTTCTTCAAACATTAACTGATCGAGAAGAAAAAGTCCTAAGATTAAGATTTGGTCTTGATGATGGACAGTGTCGTACTCTTGAAGAGGTAGGACAAATCTTTGGGGTAACAAGAGAGCGAATTAGACAAATAGAAGCGAAAGCCTTAAGAAAATTAAGACATCCTTCAAGATCAAGAAAATTAAAGGACTTTTTAACAGACTAATGAAGATAAATGAACGTTTAAAAAAAATAGGGGACTTAGTACCCCTTTCTTCATATCCGTTAGATATTGGTTGTGATCATGCTCTTCTTACAATTTACCTTACTAAAGAAAGATCTATTGAAAAAGCCCTTGCTGCTGATAATAAAGAAGGACCATTACAAATGGCCAAAGTTAATATTGCCAATTATCATTTAGAAGATAAAATAGAACTCATTTTAGCGGATGGCCTAGATGCCTATAGAAAAGGAGTTAGTGTTGTTACTATCTCTGGTATGGGAGGCTTAACGATTAATAAGATCATTGATAAAGGTAGAAAATATTTAAAATATATCAATACATTTATCTTATCTCCTAATAATTATACTATTGCTGTTAAAAGAAAACTTAAACGTTATGGGTATTATATTAGTGATGAGTATGTTGTTAAAGATAAAAATAAAATTTATCAGATAATGGTCTTTACTAAGGGGAAAAAATACTACAGTTATAAAAAGTTATTTTTGGGACCAGTTTTAATGACTAGAAGAGAGCCTTTAGTAAAAGAATATTACTTAAACGAGTTAAAGATGAAACAACAATTGTTAAAAATAATGCCATCATCATTTACTAGTAAAAGAAGGCTTTTAAAAAGAGAAATTAAATACTTGGAAGCAATTATAAAAGAAATTTAACATCTCAGTTTTTATTGTGAGATGTTTTTTTATTGATGCCAATAACTCCGCCAATGCCTGTTGTTAATAAGATAATAATACTATAAATAAAAGTTTTAAGTCCAAAATCATTTTTTGTAGAAGCTTGGGTGATAATCATAACAATAATAAATAGTCCTCCTAGTTTTAATCCTTCAATGAGACCATATTTTTTAGCTTTTTTTCCTATAATGATACTATTTATGAAAATAGCTCCTAAAAATATTATTAATTTCATTATATTATAAATATTACTACTTACAATATTAAAATAATATAGACATGTAAGAAGAAGGGAAGCGATAAAAATACTAATAATAGTAATAGCAAAACTTTTTGCTAGACTTTTAATATAATCCATTAAAATCACCTAGTAAATATTATGTTAAACTTAAAAATTTATTATTAAAATTTGGACTGAATCAAATTCGAAGTTCCCGTAAATTGAAAGTAAATTAATTATAAGAGAAAGTTCCTGAAAAATAAGGGAATTTTTGCATTATAAATTTACAAAAAAGCAAAAAAGTGGTAGTATATAAATGCCTA
>DVIS01000035.1 GCA_018711135.1 Candidatus Onthousia faecavium | reverse complement strand
GACGATTTGGTTGATAGGCTGGAGATGGAAGAATGGTGACATTTTGAGTTGACCAGTACTAATAGATCGAGGATTTAATCATAAATTTGGAGTTTGATGAACACAATATCTAAGTTTTCAGAGAATTATTTCTCAAAATAAATTTTCTTGGTAACGATAGCAAGTGGGGTACACCTGTTCCCATCCCGAACACAGAAGTTAAGCCACTTAACGCCGACGATAGTGTATGCGAAAATAGGAAGTTGCCAAGAATTTTTTTGTTTATAAAACTTATCTTTATGATAAGTTTTTTTATATATATTTTTTTATTAAACATCTTGAAATATTATAATCTACTTTGCTATAATGAAATCTAGATAGAAAAGAGGAGATACTATGAACTATAAAATAACTAGTAACAGTGAAAATGATACTGTTGAATTAGCACAAAATATTGAATCAGAAAAATTTCCTAATATGGTTATTTGCTTAATAGGTGATTTAGGTTCTGGGAAGACAATGTTTACAAAAGGATTTGCTGCAGCCCTAGAAGTTAAAGAAGAAATAACTTCTCCTACCTTTAATATAATTAAAGAATATAACAGTGGGGAACTACCTTTATACCATATGGATGTTTATCGTCTAGATGGTAAAGTAGATGATATTGGTCTAGAAGACTACTATAACAAAGGTGGTATTTGTATTATAGAATGGGCAGATATGATAAAAGATTATCTTCCTGAAGAGCGTCTTGAAATTAGATTTAAACTTTCTAATGAAGATGAAGATACAAGAATTATAACAATTACCCCTCATGGTTCAAAATATGAAGAACTATGTGAGGCCATTTTATGAAAACCTTATACATAGATACCTCATCAGATTATTTATATAGTGGTATTGTTATAGATGATATTCTTGTTAGTGAGATAAAAAATAAATATGAAAAAGATCTATCAAAAGAAGCTTTACCCAAAATTATTGAACTTTTTGAACAAGCGAAAATAACTCCTAAAGAGTTAGATAAAATAATAGTTGTAAATGGTCCTGGCTCCTTTACAGGTATTAGAATAGGTATCACTATTGCTAAGACTATTGCTTGGGCTTTAAACATAGATATTACACCTATATCAGGTCTAACTGCTATGGCTATCTCATCCAGTACCTCTACATATAAAATGCCTCTAATCGATGCTAGACGTGGTTATGTTTATGGAGCTATATATGATAAAGACAATAATGCAATTCTAAAAGATACTCATATCGAATTAAAAATACTATTAGAAAAAGCTAAAGCCCGTGATATCAAAGCTATTACTAACAATAATCTTACAATCAATCTAGAAATAGAAAAATACGATCCAGATATCTTAAAAATTGTTAAGTACTTTGAAACTAGTAAAGGCATAAATCCCCATCTTGTTAATCCGATTTACTTAAAAAAGACAGAAGCAGAAGAAAAAGCCGGTTTATGATTGAAGAATATGATACTTATCCACAAAAACTTGTGGATAACTTTACTTATAAGTTAACTAAACAAGAGTTTTCCACAAATCCCTACTTAAAAATTATTACATATGTGGAAAACGATAAAATAATAGGTTTTATTCTTTATAGTCTAATCTATGATCGAATTGAGATTGAACAGTTTGAAATCCAAAAAATACAAAGAGGTAAAGGTATAGGAGATAAGCTTTTAAAATGTCTAATACAAGAATACCAGAACACCAATATAAAAAATATAACTTTAGAGGTAAAAGAAGATAACAAAGTAGCTATTAATTTATATAAAAAATATGGGTTTGAAACCGTAGCTCTAAGAGAAAAATATTATGATGGAGTTAATGCCCTTTTAATGGAAATAAAATTCTAAATAAAGACTCTTAATCTTTAAAAAAAGAGTCTTTTATGTTAAAATATAAGCAAGTTTGGAAGTGATAATATGCAAGATATATATATACTAGGAATAGAAAGTAGTTGTGATGAGACTAGTTGTTCAATTGTAAAAAATGGAACTACTGAAATAGCAACCTCTACTGCTACCCAAATAGCTATCCATGAAAACTTTGGTGGTGTTGTTCCCGAAATTGCAAGTCGTGAGCATGTAAAAAACATAACCTTAGTTATTGAAGATTGCTTAAAAAAAGCAGATATGGATATTAAAGATATAACAGCTATTGCTGTAACATATGGCCCGGGTTTAATAGGAAGTCTGTTAGTAGGTTTAGAAGCAGCCAAGACATTAAGCTATATTTACAATAAACCATTAATTCCTGTTCATCACATTGCTGGTCATATCTATGCTAATAGTTTAGTTGAAGAATTAAAATTCCCGTTAATTGCTCTTGTTGTTAGTGGAGGACATACTGATCTTATAAAAATGACAGACCATTTTAGTTTTGAAAAACTAGGTGGTACCTTAGATGATGCTATTGGGGAATGTTATGATAAAGTAGCTCGAGTAATTGGCCTACCTTATCCTGGAGGACCAAAACTTGATGAACTATCAAAACAAGGAAATCCTACTTATAAATTACCTATCCCTCTTAATGATGATTCCTACAATTTTTCCTTCAGTGGTCTTAAAAGTGCTGTTATAAATCTAAACCATAACGAAGAACAAAAAGGTAAGACCATAAATAAAGCTGATTTAGCGGCCTCATTTCAAACTGTAGCTGTAAAAAGTCTTGTCTCTAAAACTAAAAAAGCCTTACTAGATAATAATATTAATAATCTAATAGTAGCTGGAGGAGTTGCAGCTAACTCAATTTTAAGAGAAGCTTTAAGTAATATGTGTAAAGAAAACAACATTCATTTATCTATACCTCCAATGTGTTTTTGTACTGATAATGCTGCCATGATTGCCGCTGCTGGTTTCTATGCCTATAAACTTGGAAGAAAAGCTGACTATTACCTAAACAGTCAATCGACAACACCTTTACAATAAAATATCTGTAAACTTAAGTCTAACTTTACAACCTTTTGTCATAAAAAATGATTTCTGTGTTACAATAATAATGTAAAATAGAAAGGATGATGAAAGATGGATTTAAAAGAATTATTTGGATATACTGGAAAAAATGTTGTAATCACTGGAGCTGCTTCAGGAATGAGTAAGTCTGCTGCTGAATTACTATTAGAATTAGGAGCTAATGTCTATGCAATTGACATTAATCCCATCGATTTACCTGTAAAGAAAGCCTATCGTGCCGATTTAAGTAATAAAGAAGATATCGATAGAGTTATTGCTGATTTGCCAGATAAAATAGATGCCTTATTTCTATGTCATGGTATCGCTGCTTTCAAAGGCAAAGAACTATTAGTTCAAAAAGTAAATTTCTATAGTCAAAAATATATGACTGAAGAACTATTAGATCGTATCTCTGACCATGGCTCTGTTACCTTTATATCTTCTGTTGGTGGCTTTGGTTGGCAACAAATTTATCCTAAAGCTGTTGAATTAATCAACCTAAAGACTTGGGATGAAGCGATGACCTGGTATGAAGAACATCCTAAAGAAATAGAAAGTGCCTATGTTTTTGCAAAACAATGTCTACTTTCTTATGTAACATATAAATGCATGAGTGAAGAGTTTATTGGAAGAAAAATTAGAATCAACGCTATTAATCCAGGTGACACTACAACTGGTTTAACTGATGATTTTAATAAATCAACAAGCCCTACTGGTAACGCTGAAGAAGGTGCTGCTATGATAGAAAATATCTTCTTAAAAAGTTGGAATGGTTACGCAGCTGAACCTAAAGATATGGGATATCCAATGGTTGTTATAGGAAGCAACATCTGCTCTTATATGTCAGGACAACTTATCTATATTGACTATGGTCTAACCTCTAGTTGGACAAGTATGGCTTTACTTAATGATAACAATAAAACAATTGAAGAAATATCTCATGAAGCTAATTAAGTTACCTATCATAATTAAAGATCTATCATAATACATAGATCTTTAATTTTTTTTATTTTTTTTCCAATAAATCTTAAAAAAGTCGAAATTTATGTTATAATCAATAATAAGGGAGGTATGTAAATTGACAAACAGAATAATTTTGAACGGCACCTCATATTTTGGCTACGGTGCAAGAGAAAGTTTAATAACTGAACTAAAACAACGTCATTACCAAAAAGCCCTTGTCGTAACAGATAAAGCTTTAATAGAAGCAGGTGTTTCTAAAAAGGTAATGCAACTATTAGATGAAAATGCTTTTCCATATGACATTTATGATGATATTAAACCTAATCCTAATGTTTTAAATGTCAATGAAGGCTTAGAAACTTTAAGAAATAGTAAAGCCGATGTCTTAATCGCTGTAGGAGGTGGTTCTGTCATTGATACTGCTAAATGTATGAGCATTATTATGACTAATCCTGAATTTAGTGATGTAATAAGCTTAGATGGTACTGCTGCTACTAAAAATAAAGGTATGCCTTTAATTGCTTTACCAACAACAGCAGGAACAGCAGCAGAGGTTACTATTAATTACGTTATAACAGATGATGAACGTAAGAAGAAAATGGTATGTGTAGATCCTCATGATATTCCAGAAATAGCTATTATCGATCCTGAACTAATGGAAGCTATGCCTAAAAGTTTAGCTGCTGCTACCGGAATGGATGCCCTAACTCATGCCATGGAAGGTTATATTACTAAAGGTGCTTGGCTAATGACTGATATGTTCCATAAAGAAGCAATGGCTTTAATTTATCACAATTTAGCAAAGGCAGTTAATGAAAAAGATAAAAACGCTATTGAAAAAGTAGGTTATGGCCAATACATCGCCGGGATGGGATTTTCTAATGCTGGTTTAGGTATCGTTCATTCTATGGCTCATTCTCTAGGCGCTTATTTCGATACCCCACATGGTTTAGCTAATGCTTTATTATTACCACACGTTCTAAGATGGAATGGTATAGTATGTCCTGATAAATATCGTGATATGGGTCGTACTTTTGGTTTAGAGCTGGACAATTTAACTGATCAAGAAGTGGTAAACAAAGTTGCTGATGCTGTTGATACGCTAGCCCGTGAGGTAGGTATTCCTAAAACTTTAAAAGAAATTGGTATTCCTTATGATGCCCTTGAAACTTTAGCAGATCAAGCCATCAACGATATTTGTACTGGTGGTAATCCAAGAGAGGTAACTAAAGAAGATATCTTAGCTTTATATAAAGAAGCTTATGAATAAAAATAAAGAATAAGAGGAGGAAAAATATGTTAAAAACAAAAATAGGGTATTCAACTTTAAAAGATAGTTTTGCCCAAGGAAAGGAAACAGCTAAGAATGCTACAACTAGTATGCGTCCTAAATTAGGAATGCTTTATTGCTCTTGCTTAAATGATGTTGAAGAAACAATAAGAGGAGCTAAAACTTATATGAAAGGAGCTCCTATCATTGGTTGTACTAGTAGTGGTATGATTATGACTAATGATGGAATTATTACTAGTGAAGATGGCTTTTCTGGTATGATGACTTTTGATGATCGAAATCTAAAAGTTGGAGTAGCTAGTCATAAAGCTGGTAAAAATGCTCGTGAAATCGGAAGAAAAGTAGCTCGTGCTGCCGTTGAAAATGCTGGAGAAAATTACTCACCTAACTATTTCTATATGGTAGCAAGTCCAAAAGAAGAAGAAGATTATCTAATGGGAATTCAAGATGTTATTGGTCGTGTTCCTATGTTTGGTGGTAGTGCTGCTGATGATACTGTCGAAGGAAATTGGAAAGTATTTTGCAATGATGAGGTATTCTCTGATGGTGTAGCTGTTGCTTTCTTCTATACTGATAGTGATATCGTCACATCTTATACAGGTGCTTACAATGAAACTGATAACTATGGTTTAATTACAGAGGTTGCTAATAACAGAACTTTAGTAAAAATAGATGGTGTCTCTGCTCTTAAAAAATATGCTGATTGGATTGGCGCTAAGCCAAGTGACTTAAAAGGTCAAAACCTTTTAGTAGCGTCTATTACTAAACCTTTAGGAGTAAAAGATCCATTAGGTAATTTAACGGTTGTTCGTCACCCTATGTTTGGAGATGATATGGGAACAAGAACCACTGCTGATGATACTATTAACTTGGGTAACAAAGTTGTAGAAAAAACTGCTATTGTACAATTAGAAGCAACTGTAGATGAACTAATCAAATCTACTAAAGCCACATTACGTGATGTTAAAAGTCAATTAACTACTGAACCTGCAGGTTATGTCTTAATACATTGTGGAGGACGTAAATTAGGTATTGGTGATAGAATAGATGAGGTTTACAAAAATTTAGTAGAAGAAGCTAAAGGAGTACCATTCATTACTATCTTTACTTTTGGTGAATATGGTTATGATGAACATTCTGCTAATATCTGTGGTGGTTTAATGCTCTCATTTACTGCCTTTGGAGAAGAATAAGGAGGAAGCATGAAGAATTTAATAGGTGGACGTCTTGTTGATGCTAGCGATGGTAAAGTTATTGAGATAACCAATCCTGCTACAGGAGAACTAATTGATACTGTTCCTAATGCCACTGAACAAGATGTAGATATGTGTGTAAGGGAAGCTGCTAAAGCCCAGAAATCTTGGGCTAAAATGCCTATGCATGAGCGTGGTGATATCCTTTATAAATTTGTTGATTTAGTAGAAGCAAAGAAAGAAGAACTAGCCCAGCTTCTATCTAAAGAAACAGGTAAACCAATCAAAGAAGCTAGAGGAGAAATTGCTAACACTAGAAGCTTTGTATATGGTTATGTTGAAAAAGCTAAACATGAATATGGAAATGTTATTCCTGCAGGAACTGAAAAAGGTCAAGAAAAAACGATTCAATTAACATTCCAAGAACCTTTAGGAGTGGTTGGTTGTATCATTCCATTTAACTTTCCATGTGACTTATTTGGACAAAAAGTTCCTAGTGCTCTAATCATGGGTAATAGTGTTATTGTTAAACCATCAACCTATAATCCATTAACATTACATACATACTGCAATTTATTAATGGAAGCAGGAGTACCTGCTGGTGTTATTAACTGTCTTTCAGGTGATGGTCCAACAACAGGAGAATTTCTTGCTAAGCACCCAATGGTTAATTTAATGACTGTAACAGGTAGTACCGCAGTTGGTAGTGAGGTTATGGCAAACTGTGCCAAAAACATTACGCATGTCATGCTTGAATTAGGTGGGAATGATGCCTTTATTGTCATGAATGATGCCGATATGGATTTAGTTATTGACGAAATGGTTTGGGGTCGTTTATATAACACAGGGCAAGTATGCTGTGCTAGTAAAAGGTTCTTAATTCAAAAAGATGTGAAGGATGAGTTTATTAGACGTGCTGTTGAGAAAATAAAGACTTTAAAAGTTGCTATGCCTCAAGGGGAAGATGCCGATATTGGTTGTTTAATCAATGAAAAAGCGGCTATTAGAGTTCAAGATCAAATTAAAAAGACTCTTGAACAAGGAGCCAAACTTGTTTATGGTGGCAGAAGAAATGGTGCTTTTTTAGAACCAACTGTCCTTGATAATGTTACTCGTGATATGGATGTTATGAAAGATATGGAAATATTTGGACCCGTTATTCCTGTTTGTAGCTTTGATACTGTAGAAGAAGCTATAGAAATAGCTAACCAAAGCAGTTATGGCTTATGTGGAAACATTATGACTCGGGATATGAAAACAGCCTTCAAAGTTGCTAATGCCCTAGAAGTAGGAGGAGCCGTTATCAATGGCGCCAGTTTCTTTAGAGCTGCCGAAATGCCATTTGGTGGTTGGAAACATTCAGGAATTGGCAATGAAGGAATATCTACCACATTAAAAGAAATGAGTAGAACCAAGACAATTGTTTTGAAGAATATTATAGATTAGATTTAAGTAGTTTACTTAAGTCTTTTTCTTTTTAAGATTACTTTTATCACCACCAAAAAAGTCATCATAAATTTAACTACATAAGAATATAAAAAACAACTTGCATTATGCACAAGTTGTTAATTAATCATTTCTGATTTTCAAATATTAACCCTTTATAATATTTCCAAGCTAGAACTCTAAAAGCTAACTTATCAATTAAACTTTCATCAATAGTGTTATCATTTATGGCTTGTTTAATGTCACTAATACTCTCCTCGTAATCTGTAGTAATAAGCAAATCATTTCCAGCTAGAATCGCTTTAACGGTTGCATTATCAATTGTAGAAACTGCTCCCATAGCTAAATCATCTGTAATGATAATTCCTGTAAAACCTAATTCATTTCTAAGCAAATTATGCACATCTTTAGAAAGAGAGGCAGGATTCGTATTATCAATACTAGTCACCGTATTATGACTAACAAGTACCGCTTCTGCTCCTTCAGCAATGCCAGCTTTAAAAGGTGGTAAATCATTATTTAAAATTTCTTCATAAGTTCTATCATCAACAACAGTACCAGTATGTGTATCATCATTATTACCATACCCTGGAAAATGTTTCAATGTATAACTTACTCCCAAGCCTTTACTAGCCTTAATAACAGTCTTTGCATAAGTAGATGTAAGATTTGTATTTTCCCCTAAAGTTCTCTTGTACATATAATCACTAGAGTCAGTTGAAACATCTACAACAGGTGCTAAATTTAGATTTATTCCAAGACTAGCTAGTAATAGACTCTTATCAATTGTATCCGTTTCAATTTTTGTAAATCCTCCCTCAAGATATAAATCTCGTGGTGATTTAAACCTTTCTTTAGCAAGATTAGAATTGCTGCTAACCCTAACAACTGTTCCTCCTTCTTCATCAACTGCTGTTAAAATTGGAACTTTAGCAATAGATTGCAACTCATTAATCATAGTTTTTACCTCTTCAGTTGTTTTATTTTTGAAATCTTTTTCATAAAATACGTAACCACCAAATTGATATTTCTCTAAAATTGATATTGGTTCATCATCCGGATATCTTACTAACAACAGTTGTGCTATTTTTTCATCTAACGTCATTTCTTGAACTTTCTTCCTAGCAAAAAGGTAGTAATCTTTAAAGATTCCATTATCTTGCCATTCTTTAGGAATTTCATTTTGGGTATTATCCACCTCGACAGTTTTATAATCTAAAACTTGATTACTTTGTAAGCTCTTGTTTTTATCCAAAGTTCCTTTGTAGCTTATTTCTACAATATCTCCTAGATTTAAATTACTATCTATAACATCAAACATGTAAATTATATGGTCACTGTCTTGGATTGTTAAAGTATCATCATCTAAACCAATAACCATTGCTGTAATTGTATTTTCTATTTTCTTTTTAGAATCATCTCCTTCATCATTATCTTCTCTAAAATTTAAAGAAAAAAGTGTTATAGCTCCTATACCAACAATAATAGCTAAAACAGAAAAGAATATAATAACTTTTTTGTTCACAAATATCACCTCATTGTTAATACTATTATATACGTAAATTTCATGTTTATGTCATTTATATTTAATTAATATTGACTTAAACTATACTATAAGTAATATTATAACTATGAAAGGAAGTAAAAAAATGACAATAAAAGAAGTAGCAACCAAATTTTCGCTCACAAATGATACTTTAAGATATTATGAGAAAGTTGGTTTAATCGGTCCTATTAAAAAGAATAAAAGTGGTATCAGAGATTATCAAGAAGAAGATTTAAAAAGAATAGAATTTATTAAATGTATGCGAAATGCAGGTATTTCTATTGAAATACTAAAAAAATATGTGGATTTATATGATCTTGGAAATAGTACTAAAAAGGAGCGTCAAAAATTACTAGAAGAGGAAAAATTAAAACTTGAAACAAGAATAAAAGCTATGCAAGATACTTTAGATAAATTAAGCTATAAAATAGAGTTATATAAAACAAATAAATTAGATAAATACTTATAGTCAGAATAAATTTTATAATATTAAGTAAAAAGGAATTTAATACTTAAATAATTATAATGTAATAAGACAATAGTATAACACTATTTTGTGATAGCCTCTCTAATTTGTTCTTCCAATATAGGCCCTTCTCTTTGAATCTTGATATCAGAACTAGTGCAATCTAAAATTGTACTAGCTTTGCCAAATGATATGTTCCCTTCTACCATTCCATCAAGAGTAGGGCACTCTTTTTCTATTTCTTCAAGACTTTTACAAACATCTTTTCCCGATTTATTAGCACTACTCAAAAATAGCGGGCTACCAACTTGTTCAATCAACTCGCTTAAAAATTCAAAAGGAGCCATCCTAACAGCAAGTTCATTAGTTTCTCTTCCTCCAGCATTATTAATATATGAAAGCACCTCAGGTCTTTTATTTAAAACTAATGTAATAGGTCCAGGCATAAAAGTTTTAATTAACTTTTCAATTCTTTCATCTACAATCGCAATACTTTTAATTTGCTCTAAATCTTTACATAAAACAGGAAAAGACTTATAACTAGGTCTTTTTTTTACATTGACTAACTTGTTATAAGCCTTACTAGAATTAATTCTAGCACAGATTCCATAAACAGTATCAGTAGGAACACTAATAACTCCATCATCTTTAAGAATATTTGCAATCAGCTCAATTTCACTTTGTTTATACAATTTCATTATATACACATCCCCTTTAATAGTGAAAATTTATTTTTAGTACATTTTCATGTACAACATAATAGGTAGTAATTATTAAGTTTATTTATTATCTTCAACCTATTGATAACTCTCTTTGAAATAAAGTCCCAATAATTTTGTCCTATATTATCGCCATTATATATAAATAAAAGTCTACTACTTGATTGTAATAGACCTCGCATAATAAAAAACATCTTTAGTTAACAATTATGCGCTGTCAAAGCAACCAATATTATTAATTGATGTATAAGTCTTCGTATTAATTGTCATTAAAAATTGCTTGTTTAACATAATATTAATCCTTCTTTTAAAAGTAAATAAACGATAACACATCTTATTATGATTGTCAAATTTAGTAGCCCTTTACTCTTAATACTTATATTATAATTTTTAATAAAGCATGAAAATATTATAAGTATCACGGTTATATTCTTCATTTTCACAGAAATTCATATAAAATAATGGTAAAATCCTAACCTTTTTTGATATAATTGTGTTAATATAACATTTAAAAGGAGTTTGCTAATCTGAAAAATGATTATATCGTTCATGGCTATTTAGGACTTGAACATGAAAGGAATGAAATTCTTTATGAAAGTTAAGCTAAAAGATGTGTTAGATAGTTTAGAAATGGTAAGTGGTGAAATTGATTACTATTATAATCCGAAAATAGGTAAATTTTTTATGTCAAATATAGGTGAATTTGAAGCTTTAAATGAGGATGAATTAGATGAATTATTTACAGAATCAATTATACTTCCTACACAATATGATATTGATGAATATAGTATGATGGAAGAATTTGCAGCAACAGTTGAAGATCAAAGATTACAAAACCAATTATATATTTCTTTAAATGGCAGTGGTGCTTTTAGAAGATTTAAAGATACTTGCATAAATTTTGATATTATTAATGATTGGTATAAATTTAAAAATGAAAAATATAAAGAAATTGCTATAGATTGGTGCAAAGAAAATAATATTGAATTTGAGTAAAAGGTGCTATATGAAGAATAATAAATGTTTTAAGTAATAAAAACAAAGAAAGATTTTATGCGCTTATACAAAAATAGCAAAGTGTAAATATTAGACCTGTTCGGCAAGCTAAATTATAAATTTTGATTATATAAGCAACAAATTATTCTTAACCTTTTATCATATCTATTCATATGATTTCTATAAGTTTCTTTCATAATACGAAAGATTTTAATAGT
>DVIS01000034.1 GCA_018711135.1 Candidatus Onthousia faecavium | reverse complement strand
ATGATTTCTAAAACTCATCCAGAAAAGGATATGTTTAAAATTAATCTTTTAAATATGCTTAACAAATAGTCACAATTTTTGTGATTATTTTTTTAAAATCGCTTGCGCAACAATAAAATTTATGCTACTATTAAATAGCAGTAGCAAATGGACCCTTAGCTCAGTTGGTTAGAGCATCCGGCTCATAACCGGACGGTCGATGGTTCGAGTCCATCAGGGTCCACCACTAAATGCGGGTATGGCGGAATTGGCAGACGCGCTAGACTTAGGATCTAGTGTCCCAGACGTGCAGGTTCAACTCCTGTTACCCGCACCAGATTGAAAAGCAACCCTTATTTTTATAAGGGTTTTACTATATATAAATATTTTATTTACTAATGGAGAATAAGTTAGAATGAAATTAACAAGTAAGGAAGCTAAAGAATTATTAGAAGATATTCGTAGAAGAATAGATAATGTTTATTTTATTAATCACTCAATATGTGTAGGTAATACAGCAGGGGTAATTGCTAAAGCCTTAAGTGAAAAAGGTTATGATGTAGATGTTGATAAAGCTATAGCACTTGGTTATGTTCATGATATTGGAAAATATAATAAGAAAGTGTCTGGACATGAAATGAGTGGTTATCAATATTTAAAAGAGATGGGTTATGATGATGATTATTGTAATATTTGTTTAACTCATTCATACCTAAATAACGATATTATTTGTACAGCTGGAGGAATCCCTAAACCTGATGATAATTTGTTCTTAACAGAGTTTATTAAAAATCATGAGTATACATTGGAAGAAAAAATAGTAAATCTTTGTGATTTGATGTGTCCGCAAACAGGAAAGGTATATACGATAGATAAAAGATTGATTGATATTATAATTAGAAAAGGAGCATATTCTAATACTCAATATCATGTAATTGAAACATATAAGCTAAAAAAGTATTTTGATGATTTATTAGGGTTTGATTTATATGATCTGTTTCCAGAAATTAAAGAAAACTTATAATTCCTAAAATATAAATACCTATAGCATTATTAAGTATATTATGTAATAATAACTATAAGGAGGTTATTATGTACCGAGGAGAAAATGAATACTTTAAAAGAGCGATAAAAAGGGCTTATAAAAGATATACTGGAGAAAGAGATGATAAGACTGCTACTATTGCTGATGTAGCTAAGTTTTTTAATGTTCCTATTGATAAAGAGAGATTAAATGATTATGTTATAAAAGATATTGCTTATGATGTTCCTTCTATTTCTATAATTGACACAAAAAATAATATTTCTTATCATGCTAATTATACTTACGATGCTGATTTATTAAATTATAGTGGAGGAGTAGTAAAGTTTAATAGTGTAGTTGCTACAAGTCCATTATGCAAAGAAGAAAGTCTTTATTATATTGGCGATGAAAGACCTATTATTACTAAAATGACTTTTACTAGTGGTGATTATGAACTTGTTTTGGAAAAAGAAAATGCTCATGCGATTGGACTATTTGGTAATAATGGTGTAAAATTTGCGGTAAGATATTTACAAAATATAGAACGTGATAATAGGAGAAAAGTTAAACAAAAACTCTTAACAAAAATCCATAAAGATAATTATAATAGTGCTGGCTCTTTAGAAGGATGTTTTGAACAGATATATACTTATGGGTTACCTAATTATATAATTAAAAGTGATAATATAGATAAATATGCATATATAAGAAAAGATAGTGTAATATATGGAATTAATACTTTAGAGAAGAAAGGTCAATGCGAACGGTTCGATGGAATTTGTTTTGAAGATATTAGGGTAGATGTTGATAAATATATGCCATTACAAATGAGTGTTGATGAGAGAAAAAGTAAGACTTATCCATTCTTATATGATTCAAGGGTTACATCGGCTTTGATATTTAGGGGATTTACTAGTGATGAGGTTGATCATTCGTTACAAGTATATAAAGATCAAGAAAAGGTAAGACTTAAATATCTAGCAAGTAGAAGAATTTATGATAAGGGATTTAATAGAGAAATCATTGTTGATGAAGAATTAGATTTACCTAATATAACAGATGGTAAAATAACTTATGAAGAGATACAAAGTTTATTATTACTATTACAAGAGAAATCTTATGTTAGTAATAATGAATTTATTAATGTCAGTGTTGTAGAACTAAATACGTTTGGGACAATGGTAAAGGATAGATGTGGTTTAATTAAAGAAGATATTGATCCTTTAGCACCAAGTCTATTTATAAATAAATCTTTTGATGAGATTAGGATGTTGGTAGAAACTAATAAAGACTCTTATTTTGATCTTTTAGATAAACAATTTAGAAATATTACTAATCAAAGAAAAGGTAATGCTAAAGTCTTAAAACCTTAAGTATAGAAAAAGGACTGCTAAAATTGTTACAGTCCTTTTAAAATTTATTTTAATCACCACCAAAGATTTCGAAGATTTCACTCATAAATGATTCTCTTTTTTGTTTTCTTGGTTTTTCTTCTTTAGTTTCCTTTACAGCTTCTTCTTTAGTTTTACTACTTATATAATTATCTTCTTTTTCAATAATTTTTTCTAATTCTCCACGATCTAGCCAAATGCCACGACATTCAGGACAATAATCTATTTCTACACCTTTCTTTTCACTCATTAAAAGAGTAACATCTTTACATACTGGACATTTCATTATATCAATTCCTTTCTTTTTTTTCTTTATTATAACAGGACAAATTGTAGGTAGTAAATAGAAAATTTTTAGGATATAATTGTTTTGGGTGATATAATGTTTGAAATATATGCTGATAAAACAATTTATCTAGATAACGATAATAATATTAAGGGAGAGGTTACTTATAAGACTATAGGAGAAAACTTAGTTGATATTAACCATACTTATGTTGATGTTTCCTTAAGAGGTAGAGGTATTGCTAATCTCCTTTTAAAGAAAGCTTTTGAATACTTTAGAAATAATAATATTAAAGTAAAATGCAGCTGTTCTTATGCTAAAAAGTGGATAATAAATCATGAGGAATATCAAGATTTAATTGTTTATTAATAAGAAATCAGTTATAATAAGGTAAATTATTTAAAGAAAAGAGATAGTTATGATTGAAGAAAGTTTATATATTATACCTAATGAGAATATTTTAGAAACTGACATATTCTATAGAAAATTAAAGTCAGGAGAAAAGCACTTGCCATATATTCAAGAGTTTTGTGATGAGAATAATCTTGATTATCATTTTACAATAAGTGATAGTAATATTGCTCCTAAAGTTATCGCTAGTGATGGCCATCTTGTTGTTAAGACCAGTAAAGATTTTATGACTTTTAGTATTGTGTATTTACCAGATGCTATTACAAATATGCAGAAATGGTGGTTAGATGTAAATCTTTCTATGCTAAAAGATGCAGATTATTTAGGTTTTAGTGCATATAATAAGAAAGATAATAATTTTATTGATATAGAAGATTATACTACTGCTTTAAGTGAGATAAAGGCTCGTTATGAATTAAATAGTGATAATAAAGAAAGACAAAGAGGTATTTAGGAGGAGAATATGCGATTTCAAAAAGTAAAAATAGCTAGTATTTGGGGTATTGTTGCTAATCTTTTTTTGTTCCTGATAAAATCTTTTGCTTTTACTTTGGCTGCTAGTCAATCTATGTTAGGCGATGCTCTTAACAGTCTTGGAGATGTTTTTTCTTCCTTGATGACTTTTATTGGTAATAAAATAGCTAGTAAACCAAGTGATGAAGATCATAATTTAGGCCATGGAAAAGCAGAATATATTTATGCGATGTTAATCAGTATCGTGCTTATCTTTGTGTCACTTAGTCTTTTTAAAGATTCTTTTCTAGCAATTATTAATAAAAATACATATGAATTCTCAATCATTTTAATTATCGTTCCTATTGTGACTATAATTATTAAACTAGCTTTGTATTTTTATACTAATAAGTTATCAAAAAGTTTGAACAACCTATTATTAAAAGCGAATGCTAAAGATCATTTTAATGATGCGATTATTACCTCAATAAACCTTTTGGCAATCATCCTTAGTTATTTTGGTATCTATTTTGTAGATGGAGTTGTAGGTATTTTAATAGCTGTTTGGATTTTTATTAGTGGTCTTAAAATCTTTAAAGAAAGTTATGATGTATTAATGGATAAAGCGATAGACGAAGAGACTAAAGAAAGAGTTTTAGAGGTCGTAAATAAATATAAAGAGGTAAAACAAGTAACACATTTTAATGCTACTCCTGTTGGATATAAATACCAAATATCATTTACAATCTCTGTTGATGGTAATATGACAACCTATGCTTCTCATGATATTGCTAATAAAATAGAACGGGAATTAGAAAAATTTGAGGAGATCTATTTAACAGTAATTCATGTTAATCCAATTTAATGTTGGTAGAAATTTAAAAATATGATATAATCTACAGATAGAAAGAAGGAAAATTATGGATAAAATATATGTTTTTGGTCATCGTAAACCAGATACTGATTCTGTTAGTGCAGCGATTAGTTATGCGACTTTAAAAAAGAAATTAGGTTTTAATACAGAACCTAGGATTTTAAGTGCAATTAATAAAGAAACGAAATATGCTCTTGATTATTTTGGAGTTAAAGAACCCCTTTATTTAAATGATGTTAAATTACAATTAAAAGATATTAATTATCATAAGAATTACTTTATTAATGAAAAAAGTTCTATCTATGATAGTTATCTTTATATGTTAAAAGAAGGCTTGACTGGTGTTCCTATCGTTGATAGTGATGAAAACTTTAAAGGAATTATAACGATTAAAGACTTAGCGAAAGCTTTTATAGATACAAAAGTAGAAGCTTTAAATACTAGTTATGATAATCTTTTGAAAGTTTTAAATGCTAAAGAAATAAATAGAGTAGATGAAGAGATTAGTGGTAATATCTTAGCTGCTTCATATCGTAGTACGACTATTATTAATAACGTAAAATTTGGTCATGATGATATCTTAATAGTTGGTGATAGACATAGTGTTATTGAATATGCAGTTAATTCTAATATAAAAATGCTTATTATTTCAGGAGATTCAGAAATTAAAGATAAACATATTGAGATTGCTAAACAAAATAAAGTAAATGTTATTAGGAGTAGTTATGATACATATCATATTGCTAAACTAATTTCACTTGCAAATTATATCTATACTATGAAAAAAACTACGGGTGATGGTGTTTACTTTGATGAAAATGATTATGTTGCTGATATTTTAGATGTTAATAAAAAATTAAGACATACTAACTATCCTGTTGTTAATACGAAAACAGGTAAGTGTTTAGGATTACTTAGAATTACTGATCTTGACTCTAAAAATCCTAAACAAGTAATATTAGTTGATCATAATGAACAAAAACAAAGTGCTATAGGATTAGAAGAAGCAGAAATATTAGAGATAGTGGATCATCATAACTTAAGTAGTTTAACAACTGTTAGTCCAATTAATTTTCGAAATATGGCTGTAGGTTCTAGTTGTACTATTATTTATACTCTATATAAAGAGAAAGATGTTGCTATACCTAAGGAAATAGCTGGAATGATGTTATCAGGAATACTTTCTGATACTTTGATACTTAAATCACCTACAACGACTGATTTAGATAAAGAAGCAGTACATGCCTTAGCAGAAATAGCAGATGTTAATTATGAAGAATATGGATTAAATCTTATTAAAGCTGGTACATCATTAGAAGGAATGAGTCATGAAGATGTCTTATATAACGATTTTAAATTATATACAGTTGATGATAAAACTTTAGGTATTGGACAATTTTTTACAACTAATTTTGAAGATATTGAAAAAGAGCTAGATGCTTACTTGGATACCTTAGATAGAGAAGCAGAAGGTAATAATTATTTCTTAATAGCTTTATATATTACTGATATTATAAAAAATGGTTCATATGTCTTATATAATCGTAAAGCAAAGGACTTTATGGAATTAGTTTATGATAAAGAAATAGCTGAAGGAGAATATATTCCTGATTGCGTTTCTAGAAAGAAAAATGTGGTGCCATTAATAATGTCTAGTTTTGATAAGTAGAGGAGTTTTCAAGCTCCTTTCTTTTTTTCCAAGAAATTTTATTGTAACTCACCTCATTTATTTGTTATAATTTTAATAGTTAGAAAAGAGGTTAAATATGCAAGATATTATCAATACGATTATTTTAGGGATTATTCAGGGGATTGCGGAGTTTTTACCTATTTCATCAAGTGCTCATCTAATTATCTTTAGAGATTTATTTGGAATTGGAGCTTCTATGAATAGTACTGTGGCTTTATGTTTTGATTTGGCGTTACATTTTGGTACTTTATTAGCGATTGCTGTTTTCTTCTTTAAAGATTTTTTAAATATGGTTATTAGTGGTTTAACTAAAGGAACTAAAACTAGTGATGGGAGATTATTCTATCAAATTATTCTTGCGACAATTCCAGCGGCAATAGTAGGGGTATTATTTGAAAGTGTTATAGAAGAAGCGATTAGAACTAATTATATCCTTATAGCTTTAGCTTTAATTGTTATGGGTGTTGTTATTTATTTGATAGATAAATATAGTAAAGTTAAGAAGAGTACAAAAGAAATAACTTTTATGGATGCTTTTATTATTGGTTGTTCACAAGTCTTTGCTTTAATACCAGGTTTTAGTCGTAGTGGTACAACTATTGCTAGTGCTAGACTTTTAGGAGTAGATAGGGAAAGTGCCGCGAAGTTTTCTTTCTATCTTTCCGCTCCTGTTGTTTTAGGGGCTTGTGTGCTTCAGTTATTAAAAGATGATGTACTTAGTCTAATTATAGATAATGCAACTATCTTTATCATAGGAATAGCAGTATCTTTTATAACAGGATTAATTTGTATTAAATTCTTATTGCAATACTTAAAGAAACACAACTTTAAACTATTTATGATTTATCGTATTATCTTAGCTGTAATTGTTATTATAACAGTTTTATTATAGGAGGTTCTATGAGAAATAATTTAGCATTATTTATAACATTTTTACTTGGCTTATTTATTATTATTGGAGTAATTATTGCTTTTTTCTTAAAAAAGAAAAGTAAAGTCTTAGATTTTATCTTCGCTTTTGCTTTTTCTTTATTAGTCATGTTAATAATATTAGATTTATTACCAGAAGCAATTGAACATTTAACTTTGAAAAATATTCATCTATTTTTGATTTTTTCTATGTTAGGATTGTTATTATTTAAACTGCTTGACAATTTTATTCCTGAACATTCCGTTAATACTGATCATAAATTGAATGCGAAAGAAGAAAAAGAAAATATCACGCATATTGGCCTACTTGCGACAATTGCCTTAATAATCCATAATATTGTAGAAGGGATGGCTATTTACTTAACATCTTGTAATGATATTAGTCTAGGCTTAATAATGAGTATCGGTGTAGGCTTACATAATATCCCATTAGGAATAATAATTACTACAACATTAAATATGGGTAATAATAAGAAGCCAGTTAAATATTATGCTTGTTTAGGAAGCTTAGTTATTTCAAGCTTTATTGGTGGTTTAATACCTTACTTATTAAATATAAATACAGTTAACGATACAATTATCGGTTCTCTTTTAGCTTTAACTTTAGGAATGCTTCTTTATATTATTATCTTCGAATTATTTCCTAAGGTTATTAAAACTAAAGATAAGAAAATTACTTTTGCGGGAATTATAACAGGATTTTTAATCTTATTTTTAGGAAGTTTTGTGGGGTAGTATTATGCTTAATAATTCATGTTATGTCTTTTTAATGTTTTTAATCTATTCTTTTCTAGGATATATTGTTGAGGTTATCAATTGTTCAATTATTGAGAAAAGATTAGTGTTAAATCGTGGTTTCTGTTTAGGACCTTATTTACCTATTTATGGTATTTGTTGTCTTTTCATGGGTGGTTTTATTGTAAAGTATCATAACGATTTTTTTACTGTCTTTGTAATGAGTGCAGTGGTTTGTACCATTATCGAATACCTAACTAGTTACATTTTAGAGAAAATCTTTAAAGCTAGATGGTGGGATTATAGTAATCGTAAATTTAATCTTGAAGGCAGAGTTTGTCTTATTAATTCCTTTTACTTTGGTCTTGGTGGCGTTGTTTTTACTTATATTTTAAACCCTATAGTCTTACATTTTTTAGATAGTTTATCACCTCTAGTTTTAAAAATACTAGGTATCAGTCTTTTCATTATATTTCTTGCTGACCTCGTAATTACAGTTAAGACGATGGTTGAGGTAAAAATATCTACTTTAAAATTTAAAAATAAAGATATTACAACTGAGATAAGAAAATTAATAAGAACAGAGTTAACGAAAAAACGACAAGTTAAAGATAATTTCTTTGTTAGACATATGTTAAGAGCATTTCCTAATATCGACTTAGGAGATAAGTCAAATTCACTTGCTAAATTAAAAAATTATCTTATTAATAGTAAAAAAAGAAATAAGTTGTAAAATTATGTAGAGTGGCTATTTAGATTTTTAAATATAAGGAAACCATGATATAATGAGTTTAAGAAGGTGATTAAAGATGCAAATAAAAAAAGATTTAAATAAATATATTTTTAGAGGTTATGATATAAGAGGTGTAGTCCCACAAGATATAGATGTTGATACAGCTTATACTATTGGATTAGGTTTTGGGAGCAAAATTCAAGATTTAAAAAGAGAAAAATGTGTAGTTGGTTATGATAACCGCATTTCTTCTCCTGACTTACATCAAGCTTTGGTTCAGGGATTAATAGATACCGGGGTTAATGTTATTGATATTGGCCTTACAACCACCCCAATGTATTATTTTGCTTGTTTGGATTTAAAAATAGATAGTGGTATTATGATAACAGCAAGTCATAACCCCAAAGATGAAAATGGTTTTAAATTTGCTTTTAGTGATTATCAGAATGCTAAAGGTGAAGAAATAACTGACTTTTATAATTATATTATGAAAGCAAACTTTAAAACAGGAGAAGGGACTATTACCAAAAAAGAGGTAAAAGAAGACTACTTTAAAGCTCTACTTAGTAATATTTCTTTTGGTAAAAGAAAAGTAAAAGTTGTCTTAGACCCTGGTAATGGAACAACCTCCATTTTGCTTGCTGATCTATTTAAAAATATACCAGTAGATTATACCATTATAAATGGAGAAAGTAATGGTACTTTTCCTAATCATCATCCTGATCCATCTATTGAAAGTAATTTAGAAGAATTAAAACATGCTGTGATAGAAAGTAAAGCTGACGTTGGTCTTGCTTTTGATGGAGATGGAGATAGAGTAGGTATTATTTCTAATCTTGGTAAATTTGTCCCAATAGATTACTATATGATTATTATTATTAGAGATATTATTAATAAAGTAAAAAATAAGACTTTCTTATATGATGTTAAATGTAGCAAATCATTAGAAGATGAAATTATAAAACTAGGAGGAACGCCATACTGTTATCGTACTGGTAACTCTTATACTAAAGCAAAAGTTAAAGAGCTAGATTTACCATTTGGAGGCGAATTATCAGGACATGTTTATTTTCGAGACAAATTCTTAGGTTTTGATAGTGGTATTTACGCAGGCATTAGATTACTTGAGATATTATCTAATACTAACAAAAGTGTAGAAGAATTATTAGAAGGAGTTAATAAATACTATTCAACGCCAGAGATGAAATATAAATCACGTGACGATATTAAAGCGAAAGTCATTGAGAAAATACAAGCTTATTGTGAAGAAAAAGGTTATAATATAAATACAATAGATGGAGTTAGAATAACTTTTACTTATGGCTGGGCAAGTGTTAGGATGAGTAATACAGGACCAAATATTACCGCAAGATTTGAAGCCACAACTAAAGAGAGATTGGAAGAAATTAAAAATGAATTTGAAGGATTGATTAAAAAATACAATAATTAATTCTTTTCACTTAAAGGTTTTCATATACTAAAAAAGAAAGGATGACTTTTATGAAAGTAGTAATAACAGCAGGAGGAACAGGTGGTCATATTTTTCCAGCTTTAGCAGTTATTGAAAAATTACAAAAAGAAGATAAAACTTTAGAACTATTATATATTGGTACAACTGATAGAATGGAAAAAGATTTAATTCCTAAGAAAAATATTCCTTATGTTGGTTTGAAAATGCTAGGATTAAATAGACACAATCCCTTTAAAAATATAGAGGTAATGAAAACTTATTATCGAGCAGTCAAAAAAGCCAAAGAAGAATTACAAAAATTTAAACCAGATATTGTTATTGGATTTGGAGGTTATATAGAAGCCCCAGTTATATATGCTGCTAGTAAACTGAAAATTAAAACGATAATTCATGAACAAAATTCAATTCCAGGAGTATCAAATAAATTTTTAGCAAGGTATGTAGATAAAATCTTAGTCTCTTTTCACGAAAGTGAAAAATACTTTTCAAAAGAAAAGACAATATATACTGGTAATCCCCGGAGTGAACAAATAAAGACGATTAAACCATTATTCAAAGAGACACTAGGTTTTAAAAAAGATCTTCCTCTAATCATTATTGTGATGGGGTCACTTGGATCTTTGACAATGACAAATAAATTAAAAGATATTATAACTAGTTTTAAGAATAAAAAATATCAAGTTTTATTAATAACAGGAAATAATTATTATAATTCTTATAAAGATGTAAAAATACCTTCTAATGTCAAAATAGTACCTTTCTTAGATAATCTAATAAGTTATATGAAAGATAGTGATTTAATAGTAACAAGGAGTGGAGCTTCAACAATTGCTGAAATTACCAGTATTGGTTTACCTGCTATTATGGTACCTAGTCCTTATGTAACAAATAATCATCAAATGATGAATGCAAAAGCTTTAGAAAATGATGGAGCATGTAAAATAATAGAAGAAAATAAGTTTTCCAAAGAGACTTTAATACCATTAATAGATGAATTAATTAATAATAAAGAAGAACTAAAGAAAATGAGTAAAGCTATGTTAAAAAGAAGCAAGAGTGATAGTGCTAGTTTAATATACAAAGAAATTATAAAGTTAGTAAGGGATGAAGAAAATGAATGAGTTCTTTGCAGAGGTTGCTAAGAAAGATATAGGTAAAATACAAAAAGATGTATTTATAAGTAAATATACGACTTATAAAGTAGGGGGCTTAGTAAGAGCGATTATTTATCCTAAGAATATAGATTCATTAGTCTTATTATGTAAGTTAATAAAAAAATATAAGATTAAGTATAAAATACTAGGTAATGGTAGTAATGTATTGTTTAGTGATAAGACATATGAAGGTGTACTAATTAAGTTAGATGAGCTAAATAAAATAACTTTTTATGGTAATAAAGTAGTATGTGGAGCTGGAGTATCATTAATGAAGCTTGCTAGAGAAGCAATCAAAAGAAGCTTAGCAGGATTAGAATTTGCAGCCGGAATTCCTGGTACTATTGGGGGAGCTATATATATGAACGCCGGAGCTTATAAAAGTGATATGGGTTACATTACTAGTTCTGTTAAAGTCTTAACTCCTGATTTAAAGATTATTACCTTAACTAATAATGAGTTGGATTTTCATTATCGCAGCAGTTTTTTGCAAAAAAATAAAGATTACATTTGTTTAGAAGCAACATTAAAACTAACAAAGGGTGATAAAGCGGCTTTAGAAGAGGTCGTTAAAGATAGAAAAGAACGTCGTGTTAAGAGTCAGCCTTTAAACTATCCAAGTGCCGGTAGTGTCTTTAGAAACCCATCTGATGCTGATCCTGCTGGCAAGTTAATAGAAGACCTAGGTTTAAAAGGCCTTACTAAAGGCGGAGCAGAAGTAAGTAGTGTTCATGCTAATTTCATAATCAATAAAAATGAAGCCAGTGCTAAAGATATTCATGATTTAATTATTTTTGTCCATGATGCTGTTAAAGAACACTATGGTATTGATTTAAAAATTGAACAAGAATTTGTTAATTGGGAGTAAATATGGGAAAAGTAATCAAGAAAAAGAAACTAAAACTATTACCATTTTTTATCTTAGTTATAGCAATTGCTGTAATAGTTTTTGCGTGTTTACTTATTCTTGATACTAAAGTTGAAAATATAATTATCGAGGGAAATGACATTTTAACAGATGATGAAATTATCTCTTTAGCAGGACTATCTGATTATCCTAGTTTTTATAAGACTTTAAGTAAAACGATGGAAAATAAGATTAAAGATAATCCTCTTATAAAAAGTGTAAGTGTTAATAAAGACTTTTATCACATTGTTAATATAAATGTAGAAGAATATCAAATAATTTATAAAAGAGAAGATAATGGTAAGTATGTTTTAGAAAATAAAAACGAAATAACCTTAGATAAAGAATTGCCTTATTTAGTTCCAAGATTAATAAATGAAATACCTAGTGACAAAATGGATAGCTTTATTAAATATTATCTAAGAATAGATTTAGGAATAAGAGAGAAAATAAGTGAAATTAAGTATGATCCAAATGAGTATGATAAAGATAGATTCTTACTTTATATGGATGATGGTAATAGTGTTTATTTAACGATAACTAGATTTGAAAGATTAAATTATTATAATGATGTTTTACCACAGTTAGAGGGTAGAAAAGGGATACTTTATTTAGATTCAGGTAATCATTTTCAGATTATGGAATAAAATATTATGATAAATATACAAGTGATAATGTCAGACAAGCTTGTAATAATAGAGAATGTTTAAGCCATGCTTTAAGTGAAACGTCAGGATGGTATAATGATGCACTTACAATGATAACTGCTCAATACTCATGGTTTGTTCGTGGGGGCAGCTATCTCAATAATTCTGATGCTGGAGTATTTTATTTTAATGCAACTCATTCACTAGGTGCCACTCATATTGATGATTCGTTCCGTCTTGTTATGAGTCCAAGTACATAAAAGAATGTCTATATTTAGATATTCTTTTTCTTTTCCCATAATTTCCCATAATTCTTAAATAATTGTTACACTTTTTTATAGTATGCTTAATATGTAAACGAAAGGAGATGATAAATGAGAATTACTAAAACAAAAAAATAAAGTAAAAACAACCTAAGTTTTTTCATAAATGAAAGGAGCGTGGTAGCCTAAGATATAGGCAAAAAAGAAATAAAGTGTTATACTAGGGGTGGTGGTGCAAATGTATAAAATTTGTTTGGTTGAAGATGAAACTGATTTAGCGACAGTTGTAAAAATGTATTTAGAGAAAGCCGGATATTATGTTACTACCTTTAGTACAGGAACAGATGCTATTAATTATATCGGTAATGACGTCGATATCTGGATACTTGATATTATGTTAGGAGATGATGTCAATGGCTATGATGTAATCAAAGCAATTCGGGAAAAATATCCTTTGGTGCCAGTAATATTTACCTCAGCACGCGATCAGGATTTGGATCGAATTTTAGGCCTTGAGTTAGGTAGCGATGATTACATTACTAAACCATATTCTAGTAAAGAACTTGTTTTACGAGTTAATAATATTATAAAAAGAGTCTATCAAAGTAAAGAAACTAATAAGATAGAATATCTTGATTATAAAATAGATCTAGATAAAAGAATAGTTACTTTTAAAAATAAAGAAATAAAGCTTACAACCTTAGAATTTGATTTACTTGTGTTACTTGTAAATAATATAAATAAAAGTTTCTCAAGAGAAGAAATTCTTAGTGCTATTTGGGGGATGGACTACTTTGGCAGCGATCGAGCTGTAGATGATCTTGTTAGAAGACTTAGAAAGAAAATGCCATTATTAAATGTGAACTCAATATATGGCTATGGATACCGTTTATCTAAATGAATATATTTAATAAACTCTCCCATCAACTATTAATTCTTATCATAATAATCTTTCTAGCATTTTTTCTAACTTTAGGTCTAATATTACCACAGGTCATTGTTCCCTCAGCAGAGCGTAATATTTATAGTTATTTAAGAGAACCTCTTGAATTTGTACAATCTGATATTAATCAAGATTTAGTTACTACAGAAATTGCCTATATCTATAAATTCGGTGATACTGTTGCTTATTCAGAAAATATACATGATATTATTAACATTAATAATATCAATGATATATTAGATAATTTTACTAATGACTATGGTAAATTTATCTATAAAAATAAAATTTATTATTATTATACACTCCATAATGATGATGTTACTAAAATTGCTCTTACCAATGATACTTATATAGAAAAGACCAAACAAGATATATTAAATGCAATCTTGCCCGTAGTTTTCTTAGCTTTTCTAATTATTGCCCTTATCTTAATCCTTTGGGGTAGCTTTATAGTTAGAAAAATAGAAAAACTTAAGAATAAAATAGATAATATTGATAATAATGATTATGATCATAGTTTAACATTTCAAATAGATGATGAAATGCGTTCTTTAGAAGTTGCTATTGAAGACATGCGGATATCTTTAAAAGATCAAGAAGAATACCGCAATCAAATGTATCAAAACATTTCACATGATTTTAAAACACCTCTTGCCGTAATAAAATCATATATTGAAGCTTACAATGATAAAATAGAAGATGCTAATACTGTTATTGATGTCATTAGTGAGCAGACAGATAAACTTGAAATGAAAGTTCATTCACTTCTTTATTTAAATAAATTAGATTACTTAAAAGAAAGTAAAAACGTAAAGTATGAGTTAGTTGATGTTGAAAAGATAATAGATACTGCGATAAAAGAATTTAAGTTTCGAAGAAAAGATGTTAAGTTTATTGTAAACTTTGATAAATCTAGTAAGTTCTATGGCACTTATGATTACTTTGAAACTGTTATAGATAATCTTTTAGCTAACTTTATGCGTTATACTGAATCCACTATAAAAATTACTGCCAAAAATAACCGTTTAACCTTATATAACGATGGTCCTAATATTGATCCTGATTTGCTTGAAGGAATCTTTACTCCGTTCCGGAAAGGCATTAAAGGCGAATTTGGATTAGGGCTTTCAATAGTAAAAAAGACGCTTCTATTAATGAACTATGATATTAAAGTTAAAAACGAGAAAAAAGGTGTATCCTTTATAATTACAAAAGCTTCTAAATAAAGAAGCTTTTTTTGGGTATATTAATAATGGTGATGTTTATGAAAATATTAATAACAGGAGCACATAGTAATATTGGATATGCTTTAGGAAAGAAACTAGCTTTAAAAGGACATATTGTTTATGCAGGTGTTAAAACAAAAGAAGAAGAAGAAACTTTGCAACAAAGACTTAATCAAGAAAAGATAATTATGTTTCCTCTTATAATTGACTTATTAAAAGAAAATAATATTGCTTCTTTAGATCTTGATGCTTTAATTTTACAAGCAGGAGTAGGAGAAGGAGGTAGTGTTTTAGAGCTTTCTTTAGAACGCCTTACTACAAACATTAAAATAAATATCTTAGGTAATTATTCCTTACTACAAGCTTTTATTAGGGATTGTTATTATAAAAAGAAAAAAGGCAAAGTCTTCATTACTTCCTCTTTAGCAGCTTTTATGCCCTTACCATACCTTTCAAGTTATACAGCATCTAAATTATATCTTTATCAATTAGCTAAGACCTTGAGATTAGAATTAAAATATCAAAAAATTTCCATTAGTGTCTCTTTAATATTACCAGGAGCCTATTATACAGGTTTTAATGATGTCATGATTGATAATAAAGAGAAAGATACATTAATACTAAAAGAAAAAGCTTATAAAATGACTTTGTATCAAAAGATTTTTTTTAAAATCCTTGAGAAGGATAACTATGAAGACTTGCTTAATGAAATTATATATAATATAGAAAGAAAAAGACCTGCTTTTATTATTAGCAGACCATTAGGACAAAAATTACTTATAAAATTAGACTGAATCAAATTCGAAGTTCCCGTAAATTGAAAGTAAATTAATTATAAGAGAAAGTTCCTGAAAAATAAGGGAATTTTTGCATTATAAATTTACAAAAAAGCAAAAAAGTGGTAGTATATAAATGCCTA